>JAOZQC010000277.1 GCA_029932425.1 Planctomycetota bacterium
CAACCCCACCAGGCCCGGAAGGGGCCGGCCGGCGACGAGCGCCGCCCCGAGAACGACGCCGCCCGCCATGGCGCGCCGCACGGCGGGCCGGGACCAGGCCGGTTCCGGGAGGGCCAGGAGCACCCCGCTCCAGAGCGCGAGGAGCACCAGGCCGGTGCAGGACAGGCTCCCGGGCGGCGATTCCCGCCAGGGAGGAAGCCCGCACCCCGCGGCCAGGAGAGCGGCCAGGATCGCGGCCCGGACCTCCGGGCGCGGGAGGACCGCCGGGAGCGGCCTCTGCTTCTTGACCCTCCGGAGCAGGCCCCACTCCAGCCCCTTGGCCGTGGCCAGGAGGACGAGCGCCAGGCCGGGCGCTCCCGCGAGATCGAGGAGGACCGCCGGCCCGCGCCGGAGGGCGGAGGAGGAGAGCCGCACCAGGGGTACGACGCCGAGGAACCGGGCGAGGCGCGCGTACTCCCTCCCCCGGGCCAGGTTCGGGTTCCGCCAGGAGAAGGCGCCCCCCGGGACCCGGGGGCCGGCCCGGAACGGCCGCGGGAAGAGCCGGGGGACCCGGGCCCGGTAGACCTCGAACGCCTCGCCGAAGCTCCGTGCCGGGTGCGCCTCCTCCCGGGCGATGGTGCGCAGGTAGACGGGGAACCAGAGCAGCAGGCAGGCGGGCGGGAGCCAGGGCACACCGGAGAGGACGGCGATCCCGGTGTCCATCACGAGGTTGGCGAGGTAGAAGGGATGGCGGCTCAGGCGGTAGGGACCCCCGGTGGTGAGGACCCGGTTCTGCCGCAGACAGCCCTTCGACCAGACGTGCAGCGCTCCCCCTCCCGCCAGGAGGAGGGAGCCCGCCGCCAGCGATGCCGCGTCCGGCCGTCCCAGGAGGCAGGCGGCCAGGACGGGGATCGTCCGGAGGTTCCCGCGATCGGGCTTCGTCAGGATCCGGCGGAACATGCTTCCGGCGAGGCTAGGAGGCTGTCGGAGTATGGATGCGAGTCCCGCGCGGGGGTCTTGCGAGGCTCATGCAAGGCGCGCGGAGGAGTCGACCCTTGACGGGTCGACGACGACGTGCAACGCAGCAGGAGACCGCAACCCCCCTGCGCCCTGAGGGTTACGGCGGCGTGGGCCCGTCTGCTGCGTTGCCGCTCCCAGACCATGCTCATGCATCGCTAACAGATCCGCGCCTCGCATACGGGACCCACGGCGCTCGTAACGGGGCCGCACTTCCATACTCCGACAGGCTCCTAGCCCGGGAACATGACCCCAAGGTGAACCGGCCGGGGGCGGGGCGGGGATCGCGCGACCGGGCGGGTTCCCGTATCATGCCCGCGGGAGGTCCACCGTTCATGGCGTCGCCGATCCACCGTCTCCGCGCGGGGTGGCGCGGGCCCCGGGCCCGGGTCGCGTTCCTGATCGTCGCCGGGGCCTTGCTCGCGGGCGGCGTGGCGGTGCGGACCCTGTCCTCCCGGAACGTGGCGGGGGACTTCCTGCGCTACCACCGGGCGGGACGCATCGTGGTGCGGGGGGAGGCGGATCACCTCTACGACCGGCGACCCCTTTTCGATGCCTATCCGGACCCCCGCTTCCGGGAGCGGAACTTCCGCTACCTCCCGGCGTTCGCCGTTCTCATGGCGCCCCTCGGTCTCCTCCCTCCCCGGGCGGCGGGAACCCTCTGGGCCCTGGGAAACGCCGCGGCCTTCGTGCTCATCCTGTGGGTCTCCTTCCGGCTCTGCCGGCGCCTCGGAGCCCGGCGCACCCTCTTCTGGGTCCCGGTCCTCTTCGCCTTGCGGTACGGATGGGACAACCTGAGCCTGGGGCAGGTGAACCCCCTCGTCATCCTCTGCGCCCTGGCGGGGATCCATCTCGTGGAGAAGGGGCGTGACGCCGCAGGCGGCCTCCTCACGGGGCTGGGCGCCGCCGTGAAGTTCACGCCGCTCATCCTCGTGGCGGTCTACGCCGTGCGGGGGAGAGGCCGGGCGGCGGTCTTCTCGATCCTCGGCCTCCTGCTCTTCGCCGTGGTCCTGCCGGGGGCCGTGCTGGGCCCCGGGCGGCTGATCCGCCTGACGGAGACGGTCTGGCACCGCCAGGGAGAGGCGCTCGTGGTCCGCGCGGAACAGGAGGACGTGCCCGGAGAGTCGTTGAAGGCCATGTGGTACCGGATCGCGGGCCCGCTCCCGCTCCGGTTCCGGGGCCGCACGCTCGATGTCTCCCTCGGGCTCGTCTCGGAGCGACAGGCCCTCTGGGGGTACCGGGTCACCGCCCTCCTCCTCCTCGCCTGGCTCTTCCGGCTCGCCCGGCGGAGAAGGGACGGGGCCGCGGCCCCCCTGGTCTGGGGGGCGGCGCTGGGGACGCTGCTCCTCGTTTCCCCGGAGACGAGGCAGCCGCACTTCCTCTACCTGACGCCGGGGGTCGCCGCCCTGGCCGCGAGTCTCGGGAGGGAAGGCCTTTCCCGGGCGCGGAAGAGGCTCCTCGGGGGAACCCTCCTCGTGGTGCTGGCGTGCACCGTCCTGCCCTCGAAGAGCCTCGTGGGTCCGCGCGCGCACGACCTCGCGGCCGCGCTCTGCCTGGGAGGCTTCGCCGCCCTGCTCACCCTGGCCGCCCTGGGCCGGGAGGCGTCCCGGGCGGGTGGGGAGGCGTGATCCCCGCCCTCGAGCCCGGATGCTCCCGCCGGCGGGCGGGCGGCGGCGCCGAGCCGCTCCCGGGAAGGGGCTTCCCCCGGAGCGGGGGGCCGGCCGTCCTTCCGGGGGAAGACCGCGGGAAAGGGCCGGATGCGGCGGGGAGTGGGCCCCCGGCGGGTCGATGACGGGGAGCCGCGCCGCGGGGGCGGCGGGACCGGCGGAGACCGTGCGTTCGGACGGGCCGGGCGGGGAGGACCGGGAGGTCACCGCCCCCGCCGGAGCTCCACGAGGTAGAGGGGACCCTCTCTCGTCGGACCCCCCACCACCCGCACCGCCCTCACGCCGACCTCGGGAGGGAGGCGCTTCGCCTGGCTCTCCGGGAGGATCGCCAGGAGGGACCGGCGGGGGCGTTCCTCCAGGCGGGCGACGAGCTCGCGGAGGTGGCGGAAGCGCACGATGTGCCGGCCGGAGTAGTACCACACCAGCGATCCCACGTCGGAGAGGCTCACCACCTCTTCTCCGGGGGGAAGCTCCCCCGCCGCCACCCGCGCGCACCGGGCCCGGGTGAGCCGCTCCCGCGACCAGGCATGGAGGCTCTCCTCCATCATGACCAGGGCCACCGCGAAGACGAGCACCGTGCCCGCCAGGGAGACGAGGCCGCGGGAGGCGAGCCGCCGGCCGCAGACGAGCGATCCCGCCAGGACGAGCAGCAAGACGGCGCCGGCCAGGATCTCCGGGAACTCGTCGGCGGGAGCGTCCCCGTCCGGCCGGAAGGCCAGCCAGGCCGCCAGGGCGCAGGCGAGGGCCGCCATGGCGGGAAGATGCCAGGCCGGGATGCAGCCGGCCCTCTTCCATCGCCGGTAGACCCGCGTGCTTCCCGCGGCGAGGAGGAGGCAGGGGGCGCCGAGGAGGGGAAGGGCGTGGTAACCGTGCCGGCGGGAGGCGAGGGAGAGAGCGCCGAGCCCGAGGAGGAACACCCAGAGGAGGAGGTGGACCTCGTCCCGCTTCTCCTCCGGGCGGAGGCTCACGCGGATCGCTCCCGGCACGAGGATCACCCAGGGCAGCACGAGCGCCAGGGCGGCCAGGGGAAAGGAGGGATCCAGGATCGCCCCGAGGTCCACTCCGTACCGGCTTCCCGCGAGCTCGGTGGCCGCGATCCTCCCCTCTCCGAGGGTGGTGGTGACGAGGATCCACCAGGGGAGGACGAGGGCCAGGTAGAGGAGGAGGCCCCCGCCGGGCCGGAGCGCGGCGAGGACGGGACGCAGGCCCCGGCGGCGGCTCAGGAGGAATCCCGCGAACGCCGCCAGGAGGATGAGCGGCAGGTGGGGACCCTCGGCCAGGGTGGCCAGTCCGAACGCGCCCCACATGAGGAGCGAGGCCGTCCGCCGCCGGCGGGGGGCGGAGGCCCGCCACGCGGAGACGAACGCGGCCAGGCCTCCCGTGCAGAGGGCGGCGTAGAGCATCTCCGGCCGGGCGCTGTGGGTGTACTCGAAGAACCCGATGGTGGTCACGAGCACGAGGCCCGCAAGCACTCCCGTGGAGCGATCGAAGAGCTGGAACCCGAGGAACATCGTGAGGCCGGCCAGGAGCAGTCCGCCGAGGACGGAGGGCATCCGCCCGTGCCAGGGCTCCACGGCGCCGTGGTCCGTGGGGTCGACGGCGGCGGTGAAGCCGGTGAGCCAGTAGGAGAGCGGCGGCTTCGTGAGCCGGACCTCCTCCTCGAAGCGGGGGACGATCCAGTCCCCGCTCCGGGTCATCTCCCGCGCCGTCTCGAGCACGAACAGCTCGTGGTGATCCGGTGGCAGCCGGGCGATCCCCGCGAGGGCCACCACGGCCCCCACGAGGAACACCGCGACCATCCCCCGGCGATGGGGGACCGCCGCGGGAGGCCCTTCCGGCCGGGGGGCACTCTCCGGGCCGGATCCGGCGAAAACCCCTCTCACTCCCTGCGGATCTCCACGAGCTCCATCACCTCTTCGCCGCCGCGCAAGGTCTCCTCCCGGACCACGCCCACGCCGGGGGCGTAGAGCTTGGCCTCGAGGACCTTCGGTCCAGGGGCGTCCATTCGTAGACACGCATGCAATTCGCGAACGCGCCGTAGGGGACGGTGACCGATTCCCCGAAGCTGCCGATCCGAGCCATGTCCTCCGCCTCTCCTTCCAGGTACTCCTGGCGGTAGGTCTGGCCCACGCGGGGCCGGGCGGGCATGATGATGCCGGGCAGGGCTCCGTCGACGCCCGACTCCCAGGATCCCTCCGTGGAGACCACCTCCCCCTTCGCGTTGTACTCCTTCGAGTCCTCGCCGAAGTACCCGACGTTCCCTTCCCGGTCCTGGGCGTACCGGTCGAAGGTCTCCTCCGCCAGGACCTCGTCCACCCAGACGCGGTCCCACACCACCACGCAGGTCACCCCCAGGATCTCCTTCGTGTCGTGGAGCACCGCCACCTCGTTTCTCTGGCGGCCGTCCTCGGACTCACCTTCCAGGACGAAGGTGGTGCCCGGCACCCACGGCAGGTAGGGGTTGTCGATGGTCGTCGAGAAGTCCGCGGGATCGATCTCCAC
>JAOZQC010000278.1 GCA_029932425.1 Planctomycetota bacterium
CCACGGGCCGGGAGTGCATGCCCCGCTACGACTCGCCCGCCCTCGTCCGGGAGGCGGAGGGCTTCATCGACGCCCTCTCCACCTGGTACGTGCGTCGCTGCCGGCGGCGGTTCTGGCGGCCCAAGAACCGCGACGACCGGGACAAGCTGGCCGCCTACCAGACGCTCTACGACACGCTGGTGACGCTGTGCCGCCTCCTCGCCCCCATCGTCCCCTTCTTCACGGAGAAGCTCTACCAGAACCTCGTGCGCTCCGTGGATCCGGGCGCCCCGGTGAGCGTCCACCTCACGGGCTACCCGGAGTTCGACGAGAGCCGGCTCGACGCGGAGCTGGCCCGGGAGATGGACGCCGCCCTCCGCCTGGTCTCCACCGCCCTCGGGGTCCGGGAGTCGAGGTCCCTCCGGGTGCGCCAGCCCCTCGCGGGGATGGTGGTGGTCTCCCGGGACGGCGTGGTCCGGCGGGCCGCCGAGAGGTTCCGCGCCCACATCCTGGAGGAGCTCAACGTGAAGGACCTCCGCGTGGAGAGCGACCTCTCCACCCTCGCCGTCTACTCCGTGAAGCCGAACGGCAAGCTCCTCGGCCCGAAGTACGGGCGCCGCCTGGCGGGCATCGCGCAGGCCCTCGCCGCCCTCGATCCCGCGGAGACGGCGGCCCGGGTGGGAGAGGAACGCCGCGTGGCGGTGGAGGTCGACGGTGAGACGGTGGATCTTCTCCCCGAGGAGATCCTGGTGAGGACGAGCTTCCCGGAGAACTACGCTTCCGGCGAGGACCGGGGGGTGACGGTGCTCCTCGACGTGGCCCTCACGGAGGAGCTGGTGCGGGAGGGCTTCGCCCGCGACGTCGTCCGCCACATCCAGACCGGGCGCCGCGATCTCGACCTCGAGCTCACGGACCGGATCCTCGTCACCTGGGAGACCGAGGACGAGACGCTGGCCCGGGCGATCGAGGAGCACGCGGACTACATCCGGGGCGAGACCCTGGCCGACTCCCTCGCCCGCGGCAACCCGGAGGAGGGAAAGGAAATCCGGCTGCAGGGCCGGGCGCTCCGCCTGCGGGTGGCGCGCGCCTCCGGTTCGTGAAACATCGCTGACAGGCACAGATGTTTCGGAAAAGTGAAAAAGCCGTGCCTGTCACGCGTGTTTCTGTCACGCGTGTTTCATCCTTGTCTCCGCCCGGGCCGGCGGACGTGATACCCTTTCCCGTGACTGGATCCTCCTCCGCGAGGGGTGCCGGCCTGCGGCTCCACCGGGCTCGCGGTATCCGCCCGCCCGGCCACCCGCGCGGGACGGGGGGCCGGTTCTTGCGTCGCGTCCGGTGTTTTCGTCACGGAGGTCCCTGGTGCGCCCGCCGACCCTGGTTCTCGTCCTGCTCCTCGCGGCCGCCGCCCCCGCCCCCGCCGCGGAGGAGAAGAAGCCCGACCTGGAGACGCCGCGCAAGGCGGCGGTGGCGAAGCTGGTGCGCGAGCTCCACGCCCTCGCCCTCTGGTGCCAGGAGCAGAACCTCCTCCTCTTCCGGGACCGGTGCGCGGAGGTCATCGTGCGCTTCGACGAGGAGGACGTGAAGGCCCACCGCTGGCTCAAGTTCCACCGCACCCGGGACGGCAAGTGGGTGCGCCGCCTGGCGTACAAGCCCCCCGCCAACAAGCCGGAGGACGAGGCGGTGGAGGCGGAGTTCGAGCCGAGGTTCCGGGCGATCCTGGACGAGTTCGTGACCACCCTGGTCGGCATCGTGGAGCCCCTGCACGAGGTGGAGCCCTCGCCCGGGGCCCGGCGCGTCCTGGCGGACGTGTTCAAGGTGGATCCCGACCACGAGAAGGCCCGCAGCCTGAACGGGGAAGCCCGGCACGGGGGGAAGTGGGTGCTCAAGGAGTCGGCCCGGGCCCTCGGCCGCCGGAAGGAGCTGCGCGACGCCGCGGACCGCATCCTCGCCGCGATCCCGGAGCCGAAGGAGGTCCCGCCCACCCCTTTCGAGGCGAAGCTGGGAGTCACCTGGCGCTCGCACTACCGGGGCGTGTGGTGGCGGGCCCTCGGCACCGTGGAGAAGGACGAGCTCCGGCTCATCCTGCGCTCCGCGGACGCCGCCCGGCCCTTCCTGTCGGAGGCCCTGAAGATCGACTTCCGGACGCCGAAGGACTGCGCGTTCTACCTCCTCACGGGCCCCGCGGAGGCGGCGGTGGCCCTGAAGGCCGATCCCCGCTTCACGGAGGCCCAGCGCGCCCGGTTCCTGAAGCTCGCCGCGGCCTGGGTTCCGCGCACCCGCTCCTTCTACCAGTACTCGGACTCCCCGGAGGTCCGGCACGACGGGGTGACCCGGATGTCGATCGGGCTGCTCCTCCTCGACAAGTTCGGCATCACCACCGAGAAGGGCTGGGCCTGGGAGGGTTTCGGACTTCTCCTCGACTACCTCCTCACCGGCACCCGGAAGACCTTCTACGTCATGCCGGGACCGTACACCACCACGAAGCGGCCGCCCCACCTGGCCGACCTGAAGAAGCGGATGAAGCAGGGGGGATCGAACTGGCTCTCCCTGGCCGGCGACCTCGTGGAGGCGAAGCTCGCCCCGGAGCTCCGCCCTCTCTCCCGGCGGACGGTGAACGAGCTCTCCGCCCCCGAGCTCCTCTACTCCTACGCCCTGGCCTCCTACATCCTGGAGGGCCGCCCCGACCAGGCCGCGCCGTTCCTCGTGGTCTACGGCTCCGGCGCCCGCTTCGAGGACGCCGTGGAGCGCGTCTTCCACATCTCCGTGGACGAGCTCCAGAACCGCCTGGCCCGCTACCTCCGCGAGGTCGGCTGAAGGAACCATGCGGTACAGGAGCGGTTTGTAACCTCCGCCGCAGGGCGCGCCGCGGGGGCACCGTCCGGCCCGCCGGCCCCCCGGGATGCGGGCCGGCGGCCCGGCGCCCCCCTCCGCGAGACCTCCCGGCCCGCGGGAACCCCTCCCCGGCGGCGCCGGCGCGCCGCGGCGAGTCGCCTCCTCCGCCCCGGAGACGACCCTCGGTCCGCGGCCCTCAGGGGGTCCAGGTGAAGGCGTAGACCTTCGGCGACTTGATCTTCACCTGCACCGTCACCTTGCCCTCCGCCGCCCCCAGGGGTCCGGGCCGGATCCGGAGGACGTACTCCCCCGCCTCCTCCGCGGGCAGCTTGACGATCTTCACCCCGGTCCTCGTGGTCTTCGTGAACGGCCCCGTGTCCAGCGCCGACCCCGAGGGCCCCCGGATCTCCACCAGCTCCGCGGCGGGCACGTCCTTCCCCTTCGACTTCGCCGCCACCGTCACCGTGGCCCCCGCGAGAGCCGCGAAGCGGTACTCGAGAACCCCGGAGCCCGGCCCGAACCCGGAGACCCGCTTGAACCCCTTCGAAGCCCGGCCCGAGATCTTCCCGCTCACCCCCAGCCCGAACTCCCGGAGCGTGGAGAGGATGAGCACCACCCGCCCCGAGCGCGGCACGGGCACCTTCTTCAGCGTGAGCGTCTTCTTCGTGAGCCTGGTGTAGGACGCGATGTCGATCGGCGTCCCGTCGCTGAAGACCAGGCGCCAGTTCAGGGGAGCGGTGCCGCCCTGCAGCCGGAGCTTCACGGTGATCACGGTGTCCTGCAGCACGTCGAAGGCGAAGGCCGTCCGCCCCCCGGGGGGGATGAGGGTGACGGGGAGCTTCCCGTTCACGGCCACGGGCCGGGCCACCACGAGCCGGTAGTCCCGCGCGGCGGTGGCGCCCCAGCGATCCGTGATCCGCACCGAGAACTCGAAGGTGCCGGACTCCGTGGGCGTCCCGGCGATCCGCGTGCCGGCGAGCTCCAGGCCTTCCGGCAGCGTGCCGGAGGCGAGGACGGCGGTGAAGGGCCCGCTCCCGCCCGTGATGGAGAGGGAGGCCGTGTAGGGAACGTCGAGCACCCCGATGGGAAGCGGCTCGTCCTCCAGGGCGGGGCTCGGGTTCACGGTGAGGGAGATGGAACCGCTCTCGGCGGTGAGGCCGGTGGCGTCCGTCACCTCCACCGTGACGTGGACCTCCCCCACCGCGTCCGGCGTGCCCGTGACGGCGCCCGTGTCGGCGTCGATCCCCACCCACTCCGCGTCCGCGGAGAGCAGCCGCCAGGAGTAGGGGGGAGCGCCCCCGGAAACCTCCACGGGCCCCGCGTACTCCACGAGGACGGTGGCGTCGGGCAAGGCCGTGGTGGGGATCGAGGGCGGGGGGTTGATCTTGACCACCGTGTCCGAGGTCGCCTCCCCGTCCAGCGCGTCGCGCACGGTGACGGAGAAGGTGGTCTCCCCCACCTCGGTGGGCGTGCCGGAAAGGGTGAGCACGTCCCCGGTGCGGCTCCAGGAGAGCCCCGCGGGGATGCCCGTGGGATCATCCCAGGTAAGGGGTTTCTCCCCTCCGGAAGCGGTGACCGTGAGGGAGAAGCCCGGCCGATCCACCGTCCAGATCGTGGTTCCCGAGACGGTGAGGGTGGGCACGTCGGTGACCGTGAGCACGTACGCCCGGCTGGCGGTGGCGAGGGCGGCGTCGGTGACGGTCACCGAGAAGGAGTAGCTCCCCGCCGTGGTGGGCCGGCCCGTGATGGCCCCGGTGAGGTTCCCCAGGGTGAGGCCGGGGGGCAGGCTCCCGGAGGTCACGGCGAAGCCGAACGGCTTCGTGCCCCCCGTCACCGTGAGGGTGGTGGCGTAGTCGCGGCCCACCCGGCCCTTGGGGACGCTGGTCTGGTCGATGACGGGAGGGGCCGCCACCACCACCGTGTAGGAGGCGGAGCCCGTTCCCACGAGCCCCACCACCGAGACCGTGAAGTTGTAGGTGCCCGTGGCGGTGGGGGTTCCGCTCAGGAGGCCGGTGAGGTTCAGGGGACTGGTGAGCGTGAGGCCCGGGGGAAGCGACCCGGCGGACACGCTGAAGGTGTAGGGCGGCGACCCTCCCACCGGGAACAGCGTGGTGGGGGGATAGGGCTGCCCCTTCGTCCAGTTGGGCACCGCCTTCGGGTTCGGCAGGTAGGAGGTCTGGATGGTGATCGTCTGGGCCTCGGCCGTCCCCGCGAGGACTCCCAGGAGGAGCGCGGCGGCCAGGGCCGCGAAAGCACTGCGGAACCTCATGGTGTCGTATCTCTCTTTCGCTGAAAACCCAGCCCCGAATGATACGCCCGGCGGAGGAGGAATGGTGGAACTCCGCGGCT
>JAOZQC010000279.1 GCA_029932425.1 Planctomycetota bacterium
AGGACCGGCCCGATCGAGACCGCCGGCGGGAACGAGGGCGAGCAGGGCGGCGGCGGCCTCCGGCGCCTCGATCTCGGCCAGGGCCCGGATCACCTCCAGCCGCACCTCGAGGCTCTCCTCCGTCCGGAGAAGCCCCAAAAGGAGGGGAACCCGGTCGGGATTCCGGCGGACGGCGACGGCCTCCAGGGCGGCGAGCTTCTCCGCGGAGGAGAGACGGCCGGCGCGGAGCGCCTCCGGCACCTCGGGAGGAAGCGGGAAGGTCTCCCTCGCCGCGAGGGCCGACAGGAGGCGGGCCCGGAGCTCGGCGTCCGGTCCGGCCAGCCCCCGGCGGACGAAGGAGACGACCTCCGGGAGATCGTAGCGGAGCGCGGCCCGGAGGGCCTCCCGGGCGGCGTTCCCGTCCGTTTCCCGGGCCAGGCCCTCGAGGAGGACGGGGACCGCCTCCGGCCGGTCCACGCGGCCGAGCTCCCGGTAGGCCGCCTCCCGCACCACGGGGTCGCGATCCCGGGCGGCCCGGGCCAGGATCGCCACCCCGCGCGGGGTGTCCACGTACCGGGCGCTGGCGAGGATGGGGAGCACGGCCTCCCGGCGCGGCCCCGCCCGGCGGTCCGGGGGCAGCTCCTCCTTCGCGCTCCGGTCCCGCCCTTCCTCCGAGGCGTAGGCCCCGGAGAGCAGATCGAGGACCCGGTCTCGATCCGGGCACACGCGGAGCCACCCGGCGCCCACGCCCCGGAAGCGGGGGTCCGGCCGGGCCAGGAGGGCCCGCGCCTCTTCGAAGACGCGCGGAGACTTCCGATCCGCCAGGAGCTTCATCCACCAGCCGGCCCTCTCCGGGTCGTTCCCCTCCCGGCGCAACGCGGTGACGAGATCGTCCTCGAGGTCGAGGTCCGGCCGCCGGAGGAGGATGCGCCACGCCGTCTTCATGAGCTCGGGGTTCCCCGAAAGGACGGCCCGGGAGAGGAAGCGGCCGAGGTCGGGAGGATCCGTCGCCGCGATCCCGAGGAGGAGACCGGAGCGGATGTCGGCGAAGCCTTCCGTTTCGAAGAGCCTGCGGAAGGTCTCCGCGAGGGCTTCCGCGTGGTAGCGGCGGGCGAGGGCCATCGCGTAGCGGCGCGCGGGATCGGCTTCCCGCCACTCCGTGAGGATCCGGCGGAGCACGGGGGCGGCGGCGGGACCGAGGATCGACTCCACGAGATCCAGGACGGTGCGCGTGGGATCGGGCTCCCCGGTGCGGCGCATCGTCCGGTAGCTCCGCCGGAGGTGGTCCAGGAGCACCGGCACCGCCGCCGGGCCGATCTTCTCGAAGACCTTCTCCGCGCGGGTGGAGCGGGTGGCCAGGAGGAGGAGGAGACGGCGCCGGAGACGATCGTCCTCGAGGAGTTCCGGGCCCACGAGCTCGGCGAGCTTGAGGGAGGCCTCGAGGAACACCTCGTCCTCCGGTCGGTCGAGGGCCTTCCGCAACGCCGCGATCACGGCCTCCCGGGAACCGGGGAGCCGGGTGAGGGCCTCCAGCGCCGTGTCCCGCTCGCGCTCGTCGTCGCTCTCGATCCCCGCCAGGTAGAGGGGAAGACCCTCCGGGGCCCCGAGGACGGAGAGGCCGGAGAGGGCGGCGAGGCGGACGTCCCGGTCGGGATCGCGGGCCAGCGCGAGCAGGGCGGGGATCACCTTCTCTCTCGGAGATCGACCGAGCGAGAGGCGACGCCGGAGAGATTCGGCCGCCGCCGCCCGGACGCGCCAGGAGGAGTCGCGGGCGAGGTCGAGGAGCGTGGCCGTCGCGCCGGGATCCGCGATCCGCCAGAGCGCGCGCGCCGTCACCTCCCGGACGGCGAAGGAGGGGTCCCTCGCTCCCTCGAGGAGGATCGGCTCCGCCCGGGGGACCCCGCTCTCCGCGAGGCTTCTCATGAGCTGCGAGCGGCCGAACCAGTCCGCCTTCCTCAGGCCCCGCACCACCTCCGGCAGCACCGCGAGGCCGCGGCCCGCCAGCACCTTCCAGGTGCCCTCCGGCGCCGGCCCCCTCGAGAAGAGGAGGGCCTCCACGAGCCGGGCCCCTTCCGGCGACGGGGGAAGGTCCCCCGGAACCCGGTACTCGGGTCCGGCCCCGGGCCCGGCGGGAGCCGCCGCGGCGAGGAGGAGCAGGAAGACGGTCACTCGGCGGAGGGACATACCTACATCATCCTGCCTCATGGGAGGCCGCGTGCGGCAGCAGGAAAGGGAAACGGGGCCCCGGGGGATTCCCGTGCGTTCCGGGGCCCGGGCGACCTTCCGCGTGTTCCCGGGCGAGGCCGCCCGGCCGGGGGCGGAGGAAGCGCGGGCACCGGCCCTCCACGCAGGCGACCCGGGTCACGGGGAAGGATCCCGCGGGGGCTCGGAAAGACGGCGCCAGGCCTCGCCGAGGCGCCCGAGGACCTCCTCCGCGGTGACCGCGAGTTCGCTGAGCTCCGCCGCCGCGAGGTCCCCCGCGAGAGCGTGCACGGCGACGCCGAGCACGGCGGCGTCGAAGGCGTCGATCCCCTGGGCGAGGAGACCGCCGATGATCCCCGTGAGCACGTCCCCCATGCCGCCGGTGGCCATGCCGGGATTCCCGGTCCGGTTCGTGTAGATCCGGCGTCCGTCCGTGACCAGGGTGTGGTGGCCCTTGAGGACCACCACGGCACCGAACTTCAGGGCCAGCTCCTCCGCGGCGGCCGGCCGGTCCGCCTGGATCGCGGAGGTGGGGCGGCCGAGCAGGCGGGAAGCCTCTCCGGGATGGGGAGTGAGGATCCGGGGATCGCGGCAGCCGCGGAGGGTCCGGGACACCTTCGCCACGCAGTTGATGCCGTCGGCGTCGAGAACCAGGGGCCGGCAGGCCCGCTGGGCGATGCGGGTGGCGAAGGTCACCGTCTCGTCCCCGGTGGTGATCCCCGGGCCGAGGGCCACCGCGGAGATCCGGTCCGCGAAGTCCAGCACGGGCTGGATGGCCTCGCTGGAAAAGGAGGCGTCCCGGGTGCAGGGGAGGGGGAGGGTCATGGCGGAAGGCACCGCGGACACCACGAGGGGGTGGATCGCCCGGGGCACGCCGAGGGTGACGAGGCCGGGGCCGGAGCGGAGGGCGGCCCGGGTGGTGAGGATGGCGGCGCCTCCCATCCGGAGCGATCCGGCGAGCACCAGGAGATGCCCGTAGTGTCCCTTGTGCGAGTCGGGCCGACGCCGCGGAATCGGCGGCGGGGAGTCCACCACATCCATGGAACCGTCCTCCGGGTCGGAACCTGATCGTACCCCCGGCGCGTGGTGGGACGATACGGCCCCGCACGCCGCCCGGTCAAGGAGAGAATCCGCATCCCCGGGCCGGGCGATCCTCCTCCGGCGAAAACGCACCATCGAGCGGAGGGCAGGGGTTAGAATCCTGGGCCCGGAGGTGGTGACCGTGGCCGAAGACGGCAAGCTCGTGGAAGTGGAACTCGTCAAGATCGTCATCCAGGAGCGGAGCGATCAGCAGTACATCTTCCTCAGGGAGAAGGGCGGGGAGCGCACCTTTCCCATCGTGATCGGTTTCTTCGAGGCGGCGGCGATCGACCGCCACGTGAGGGGAGTGGAGACGCCGCGCCCCATGACGCACGATCTCCTGGCCCGCACCATCGGAGCCCTGGGGGCGGAGATCCTGAAGATCGTGGTCAACCGCCTGCACGAGAACACCTTCTACGCCCGGCTCCACCTCCAGGCGGGCACCGAGCATCTCCAGATCGATTGCCGCCCCAGCGACGCGATCGCCCTGGCCGTGCAGGCCAAGGCCCCCATCTACGTGGCCGAGGAAGTGATCGAAGCGGTGGGCATGTAGGGGCGGGCCGGCCTTGCGCACGGTGGCCCTCGCCAGCGGTTCGAACGGAAACGCCATCTACGTGGAGACCGCCGACGTCCGTCTTCTCTTCGACGCCGGGCTCTCCGGAAAGGCGCTGGCCGTCCGGGCCCGGGCCCGCGGGGTGGATCTCTCCCGGCTCGATGCCCTCCTCCTCTCCCACAACCACGCGGATCACGTGGCCGGGGCGGGCGTGATCCACCGGCGCTACGGGGTGCCGCTCCGCGCGAGCCGGGGAACGTACCGGGCGGTCCGCGGGAGGATCGGCCGGGTCGAGGCGTTTCACCGCTTCTCCGCGGGATCCGTGCTCCGGTACGGCGGGACCCTGGTCCACACCCTGCCCACCCCCCACGACGGGCGCGACGGAGTGGCCTTCGTGGTGGAGGAGGCAGGGGTCCGGCTGGGCATCCTCACCGATCTCGGCCACCCCTTTCCGGCGCTCGCCGATGTCCTGCCCACCCTGGACGCCGCCTACCTCGAGGCGAACTACGACGAGGAGATGCTGGAGTTCGGGCCCTACCCCCGGAATCTGAAGGAGCGGATTCGGGGGCCGGGCGGACATCTCTCCAACGCGGAGTGCGCGGCGCTGGCCTCCGCCGCGGCCGCCGGGGGACGGCTCCGCGTGGTCGTCCTCTCCCACCTCTCCGGCGAGAACAACGACCCCGGCACGGCCCTGGCCGCCGCCGCTCCCCTGCGTGCCGCCGGCCTGGACGTCCGCGTGGCGCCCCGCCACGCCCCTTCCGATCTCCTCGACCTGGAGTCCGGAGGGGGAAGGCCCTGAGCCCGCCCGGCTCCCGGGGGACGCTTCCGGGGCCTCGCCCCGGGTTTTCAAACGGTTGTTCGGTGGGGCGGGGATTTTTCCACACCTTTCCGCGGCGGGGGTGAGGAACACCCGGCTCCCGGGAGACCGGAACGGGCGGGGGCCGGCCCGGTGGGCGATCGACACAACTCCAGTGCATCAAGAGGGTTACATGGATAGTTCCGCCGGCGACCGACTCAATGGACTCGATGGGTGAGTGACTCTAACATCTTGATTCGACGGGCCTTAGGGGCACGTCCCCCCTCCGGGCGACCCGTGGGAGACGAGCCGGCGACAGGGGAAACGGGCCATATCGAGAATGGATGTCGACTCTCATAAGATGCTATCAACGTGGGAGTTATGCCTTCCCCCGGGAGCGGAATCCCCGATTGGCTCATGGTTTGCCTCCCATCATCGCGCCAGAGGATGCGCACTCTCCTTCGGCCGGGCAAGTCGGTTTCATTGGAAAGGTCGGGATGGGAAGCGGCACCCCTTCTCCCTGCCCTGGCGCGACCC
>JAOZQC010000280.1:0-4878 GCA_029932425.1 Planctomycetota bacterium
CGCGGGTTCGAGCTGGCCCTCGAGGCCGCCGCCGCCCTGGGCGGCGAGACCCGGCGAAAACGGGGCGTCCTGAGGAGAAATGCGGGCTAGCGGCTCCGGAGGGGGATCTCGTAGCGCAGGCCTCGGTCCCGCAACCCTTCGGGGGTACCCGGGGCCGCGGCGGCGAGCACCACCCGGCCGTCCCGGACGGCGTACCGGAACGGGTCCCCCGTGTAGGGATCGGTGATCGCGGAGGTCTTCCCGATCTCCCGGAGGCCGGCGGGAAGAGGCTTCCCGGCGCGGAGCCGGGCGCGAAGGGTCAGCGCGAGCGCCGCGAGACGGGGGACCGCCACGGCCAGTTGCGCGCTCGCGAGCCAGGGCTTCACCTCCCGGCTCCATCCCCGGGGGGGTGGGTCCCCGCCGTCCACCGCGCGAAGCTCCGCGATCCCGCGCCGGACGGCGGCCGGATCCGCGAGGCGGACCGCGACCCAATCGCAGGCGTCCAGGAGAGCGAGCATCCGGCGGTAGTACCAGGGGCGGGCGTACCAGCGCATCCACCACGGTCGCCTCGGGGGCCATCCCTCGAAGAGGACCTTCAGGATCCGATCCCGCCCCCGGAAAAGCGCATCCCCTCGCCGCCTCCACCGCTCGTAGAGGGCGACGGTCTTCCTCCGGTCCCGGGGCAGGACCCGCCGGAGGTCGGCCAGGGTCGCGGCCCTCTCCGCCTGCTTCCGCATCCTGCCGGCGAGGGCCGGGTCGGGGGTTACGCCGGCCTTGGCGGCCCGGTCGAGGATCTCCATCACCCGGCGCTGCAACCCGATCCGGACCAGGACATCCAGAAGGCACCGCGGCTCCCACGCGCCGGCGAGATCGAGGAGGGTCCGGGCGGACCGGTTCGCCGACTCCGGCCGGAACCAGGCCCGGAGAGCCAGCCACCCGGCGACCTCGGTCATGCAGCGGTAGCCCGTCGGCTGCCGCGGGCCTTCGAGCGGCTTCGCGGAGCTCGGGAACTGCTCCTCCGGGGGAAACACGATCCGCGGGCGCCCGGCCGCCCGTTCGATGAGGAGAAGACAAGGGGCGAAGCGGGGGAAGTGACGGCGGGTGCTCGCAATCCGCGCCTTCTCCTCGTCATCCTCCCAGGGCCGGAACGAGAGTCCCCGGAACTCCCCCTCCTCGGCCTCGATCTTCTCCTCGAGTTCCTGCGCCCTCCGGTAGGCCTCCACCAGGAGAGGTGCCCCGTTCCGTGATGCAGGGGGCGCGGGACCGGCCCGCCGTCCCGGGACGGGCGCGGCCGCGAGGCGACACCGGAACCGCTCCTCGAGCACGTTCCCCGTGCCCACCCACCACAGCACCCCCACGGGGAGAACCAGGCAGAGCGCCCGAACCGGGCGCCGCAGGACCCGCGGGAATCCGCTTCCTCCCACCGTCTCCTTCCCCCGCGATCTCCGGTACTTCCCGCCTCCGTATGGTTCCTTCAGCGGACCTCGGGGACCTGGATGAAGACGCCGCCGTTCCGTTCCGCCAGGGCCCGCAGGAACTCGGGATCGACGCCCAGGTTGCCGAAGGTGATGACGTTCACCTTCACCCGGGCGAAGCGGTTCAGCTCCGTGAACCAGCTCGCCAGCACCTCGGTGTCGGTGATGTCGCCCGCGGTGGGCTCCCCGTCGGTGAGGAAGTACATGGTGTCCGGAGTGTCGCCGAAGCCTCCCACCACGTCCTTCCCCTTCTTCACGTCGAGGACCAGGCGGAACACGTCCACGTAGTTCGTCTGGTAGGCGTTCCCCGAGACCCGGCTCCCGCCTCCGGGCGCCCGCGGGGCCTCCGCGTTCAGCCGGTTCACGGCGCTGTCCACGTTGCCGGGGGTGGCGGGCACCATGTCCGACTTCCACTTCCGGGCGGTGGTGCGGAAGAAGTAGAGGTTGAAGAGAGTCCGGCGGTCCAGGGACCGGAGGCTCGCCTCGATCTCGTTCCGCGCCAGCTCGAACTTGCTCGCCACGGGGGGATAGCTCCGGTGGTGGCGCCTGAGCCAGTTCGGATCCACCTTGATCCGGGAGGCCATGGAGGAGGAGACGTCCAGGACGTAGCCCACGCCCCGCGAGTACACCTTCAGGCCGTAGTACGTGGGCTTCTTCGCGTAGTTCGCGTCCACGTCCTCCTTCGGCTTCTTCGGCGCCTCCGCCCGGGGGGGCACGCCCCCGGGATGGCGCGCCTTCTCCTTCTCCCACCAGTCCTTCCAGTACTTCGGGTTGCTCCCCAGGTCGTCGTGGGTGATCCTCTTCAACGCCTCCCGGATGTCCTTCCGGAGGCGGCCCTGCTCGATGGTCATCCGGGCGATGAGGGCGTCCACCGCCCGCATGTCCCCCAGGGCCCCCAGGCAGTCCGCGGCCGCGGAGCGGACCTGCCAGGCGTGCGCCCCGAGCTGATCGGAGACCGGGCCCCAGGCGGAGGCGGCCTTCTCTCCGAACCGACCGAGGGCGTCCATGGCCGCGATGCGCACCTTCGGCGACCGGTCCCTCACGCGCTCCACGAGAAGGGGCACGGCCGGCTCGTACCCCACCAGCCCCAGGGCCCGGCACACGTGGGCCCGGGTGAGCCAGAACCCGTCCGTGAGGTAGCGCAGGAGCTCCGGCCCCGCCTCCCGGTCCCCCAGGTTCCCGATGATCCGCGCCACGTAGGCCCGGGAGACTCCGGACGAGGTGGCCAGGCCCTGCGTCCGGAGCCAGCGCTTGACCTCCGCGGACCTCGCCTTCGAGAGCACGAGCACGATCGTCTCCCGGACCCGCTCGGAGGGAGTCTGGAGGAGCGGCACCAGCGTGGCCGCGGTGAGGGGATCCTCCACGTGCTGCAACGCCCGGATCTTCGCGGCCAGCGTGGCGGGGTCGGTCTCGGTCCGGATGGAGGCCCGCTCCCGGGCCCCGGGCCGGTCCGGCTGGCCCGCGTCCAGCTCCTTCGCGGTGGGCGCCACGCTGGGCCGCCGCCCGAGGATCCGGTCGCGCCACCGGCGGTCGAACTCCTCCGGGGAACACCCGAAGGCTTCCTGCAGGGCGACGCGGTGCTCCTTGCCGTTGCGCAGCGCCCGGATGAACTTCACGAACCGGTCCCGGTCCTCCTCCAGGAACACCTCGAACCAGGACCAGGCCCTGAGGTGCATTTCCAGGTCGAGCGCGGACATGGAGTTCACGTCGAAGATCTGCTGGATCGGGTGGGACCCGCTGGAGGCGGCGTAGCCGACGAGCTTCTGGCGCCACTTCTTGCCGCTGTTCTGGAGGGCCGTCCCCTCGTTGGCGCAGAACGTGGCCATCTCCCGGAACTTCTTCGGCAGCCTCGCCAGCCAGTGGCCCGCGCCCGCGTAGAGCCACGTGGGCAGGTACTTCTCCTGCCCGTTCACCCGGACGTAGCAGGACATGAGGATGTGGCCGATGGAATGCCGGACCTGCAGGTGCAGGCCGTAGTCGCTCCGGGACTTCTGGAGCGAGGTGGCGAAGCCGTTGAAGGGGTACCCGCCGGCGATCCGCTTCGAACCCCCGCCGTACACGATGTTCGTGCGCGGGCTCCCGAAGTAGGCCGCCTGGATCCGCTCCATCGTGCTCGAGCGCCGGAGGAGGTAGATGGCGCACGGCCGGTCCAGGTGGACGTCGCTCCCGAAGGCCCGCACGAAGTCCTGGTAGGCGATCTCCGCCCGCTGGATGAACACGTGGGCGATCTCGTGCATCTGCATCACCCGGGGCGAGCCGCTCTGCGTCCGGATCTTCAGCGCGGGTATGTCGGTGAGAAGGTAGAAGTGCGGGCTCTTCACGAGGATGAACTTCACCCGCGGCCCCAGCAGCCTTCTCTCGATCTCCACCTGCCGCTTGATGATCGCCATTCCCTCCTCGTCCCAGGGGTGCCCGTGGCTGCCGCAGTAGGGGCACCACTCGGGATGCGGGTTCTTCCGGCAGGCGCAGGTTCCGGCGAGCCGGTCGCTGCAGGAGAGCCTCCACGAGGCGGCGTGCCGCCGCAGGAAGCAACGCATCTTGCCGTTGGCGTAGCAGGCCGGATCCCAGCCCCTGGGCAGGATCTTCGGGCACCCGCCCGGCACCGCCCGGCAGAGCGGGCAGCTGCACGGGTCGTCCGGGGGGCTCACGGGCGCGTTCAGGAAGTGGTAGCAGGCGTTCCCCTGGCGACAGGTGCACTTCGGAAGGCCGGCGTCCACCCGGCGCGAGGGACCGCCCAGGAGCAGGAGGGGGAGGCCGAGGAGAAGAGGAAGGGTTCGCGGGATCTTCATGATGGGCGATCCATCCTACCACCCGCGGGCGGACCGGGGGAGATCAGCGAACCCCGAGGCGCCGGGCGAGGAGGAGGGCCCGGGGGTTCCGGGCGTCCAGCCGGAGCGCCTCCCGCACCTCCCGGCGGGCTTCTTCCTCCCTGCCCTGGTCGGCCCGGATCTCCGCGAGGAGGACGTGGAGAAGCGTGCGCCGGGCCCCGGACACCCGCACCCGGTCGAGCACCTCCTCCGCCTCCGGATAGCGGTGCAGGCGCACCAGGGCGTCGGCCCGGGCCAGGAGGTCCGCGAGGCCCTCCTCCCCCGCCGCGGCCGCGGCCTCGAGGTCCGCCAGCGCGGCCCGGTAGAGCCCCATGTCGAGCTGCAGCCGCCCCCGCAGAGCCAGGGCCTTCCCGTTCTTCGGCTGCGCCCGGAGCAGGCGATCCAGCTCGTGGAGAGCCGTCTCGTCCTCGCCCAGCTCCCGGAGCGCGCGGATCCGGGAGAGGGAGGGGAGAGGCCGGGGGACGACCCGGGCGGAGCGGGGACCCGTGGTCCGAACGGGGCCCCGGGCGGGAAGCGCGGGCCCCGGGGGAGGGCTCTTCCGTCCCGGGCCCCCCTCCCCCCCCGGGGGTGACCCATCCAAAACAGGCTCATCGGGT
>JAOZQC010000280.1:4888-5132 GCA_029932425.1 Planctomycetota bacterium
GGCGCCTCCGGCCCCGGCGGGGGAGGGGGGGGGCCGTCCCCGTCGCTCTCCCCCGCGCCCCCCCCCAGGAGCGCCCAGGCGACGAGGCCGAGGGCGGCGGCCCCCAGCGCCGCCGGGAGGAGCACGCGAGGGTTCGTCATCCCGGACCTACTTCAGCGCGGGGAACTCTCCCGTGAGCACGACGTCCCCGTCCCCGTCCCGGACCTCCACCGTCTTCCCCGCCAGCTTCGAGAGGTGGTCGGGG
>JAOZQC010000281.1 GCA_029932425.1 Planctomycetota bacterium
GCGGTCGGCGTTGGTGGGCCCGGGCGGGTGGCGGAGGGGGGCCCCACCTACGGAGACCCGGGACTCGAATCCCACCCTCTCCGCGGCGTTTTCTGCATAATGGCGGGGCGGCCGGGTAAAACGCCACCCGCCGGCCGGAGGCGTCCGGGACGCGGAGAGGTGCCTGAGCGGTCGAAGGGGCCCGCTTGGAAAGCGGGTGTGGGGGCACAATCCCTCACCGCGGGTTCGAATCCCGCCCTCTCCGCCAGCCTCCGGGACGCGCGAAGGCAGGCCGGCGCGGTGGGACGAGGGCCGGACCGCGATTGACAACGTGATTTCCGGGCGCTTCCGCAAGGGCCGTGCAGCCGGGGAGTTGGCGGTGCCCTGTACCCGCAATCCGCCACAGCGGGGGTGATGCCGAACCGAGGCCTCGTTCGTCGCTGGTGCTCGTGCGGCAAGCGGTGATGAAGGCCATGTCCCGTGCAACGTGGGGCTGTGAACCAGGTCAGGCCTTGACGGGAGCAGCCTTAAGCAGAGACCTGCGTGTGCCGCGGGGTTGCGTGGCCGGAGCCGGCTACCGTGCGGGGCCTTCGGCGGAGGGGTCGAAGGGAGGCGCACGGTCCTTGCGGCGGCGCCCGGAATCCCGCTCCCGGCCCCCGTTCCCGGCGGGAGGAACCCTTGGCCCCATACATCGTTCTGGCACGCAAGTACCGCCCGACCCGCTTCGATGAAGTGCTGGGCCAGGAAGCCATCGCCCGCACGCTGGTCCATGCCATCGAGTCCGGCCGGGTCGCCCACGCCTACCTCTTCGCGGGCCCGCGGGGGATCGGAAAGACCTCCATGGCGCGCATCCTCGCCCGGGCCCTGTGCTGCCAGGGCTCCGACGGTCCCACCCCCGAGCCGTGCGGCGAGTGCGAGATCTGCCGGGCGGCGGCCACCGGGGACGATCTCGACGTGATCGAGATCGACGGCGCCTCGAACCGGGGGATCGACGAGATCCGGGTGCTCCGGGACAACGCCCGGTTCGTGCCGGTCCGCGCCCGGATGAAGATCTACATCATCGACGAAGTCCACATGCTCACGCCCCCGGCGTTCAACGCCCTCCTGAAGATCCTGGAGGAGCCCCCGCCGCACGTGAAGTTCTTCTTCGCCACCACGGAGCCCCAGAAGGTCCCGGCCACGATCCTCTCCCGCTGCCAGCGTTTCGACTTCCGGCGCATCCCCACGCGCACCATCGTGCGCCACCTGAGGATGATCTGTGACAAGGAGGGGGTCACCGCGGGGGACGAGGTGCTCTACGCCGTGGCCCGGGCCTCGGTGGGGGGCATGCGGGACGCGGAGTCCCTCCTGGACCAGCTCATCACGCTGGGGAAAGGGACGCTCTCCGCGGAGGATCTCACCCGTCTCCTGGGCACCGTCTCCGTCCACCGGATGGAGGAACTCCTCCGGGCGCTGGGCCGGGGGGAGGACGCCCGGGCGGTGGAGATCTACGAGGAGGTGTACGACGAGGGCATCGATCCCGCGGAGTTCCTGGGACAGCTCCTGGCGGTGGGCCGCGACCTCCTCGTGCTCCTCACGTGCGGCGAGACTACCGACCTGGTGGACGCCTCCGCCGAGACGCGGGCCCGCCTGGCGGAGACCGCCCGGGAGTGGGGACGGCCCCGGGTGATGTACGCCCTGGGCCTCCTCGCGGAGACCCTGCGGACGGTGAAGGCGGTGGGGGAGGGGCGGGCGCTCGTGGAGCTGGCCCTGGTGAAGATCGCCCGGGCCGGAGGGTTCCGGGGGATCGACGAGATCGTGAAGGACCTGGCGGACCTCGAGGCCCGGCTCGGGCGGGGGCTCGGCCCCCTCCCGCCGGCGCCCGGGCCCGCCCCCGCGGCGGGGACCGGTCCGGTCCTCTTCCGGGGGGCGTCTCCGCCGGAGGGCTCCCTCGCGGGGGAGGAGGCCGGGCACCTGACCCTGGATCGCGTGCGGGAGGTCTGGGAGGAGGTGCTGGAGCGCGTGAAGGGGGAGAGCGCCACCACGGGGTCCTTCCTTTCCAGCGGCACGGTGCTCGGGCTCTCGGACACGACGGTGACGGTGGGCTTCCCTCCCTCCGCCCGCTTCCAGGTGGAGCGGCTGCGGGACGGGGAGCGGACCCGACTCGTGGAGACGGCCCTTCAGGAGGTCCTCGGGCGGAGGTTCCGCCTGAAGACGGAGATCACCGAGGCCCTCGAGGAGAGTGCGGCGGCGGAGCCCGACGAGGCCGGCCTCCCGGAGAACCCGGCCCGGGCCGTCACCCGGGAGGAAAAGGAGCGTATCCTCGGGGAACCCCTGGTGAACGCGCTGAAGGAGATCCTCGGGGCGCGTCTTCTGCACATCGAAAGGGCGTGAACATGGCGGGAGGAATGGGCGACCTGGGCCAGATCATGAGGCAGGCCCAGCAGATGATGAAGCAGCGGGAGAAGATCCTGGCGGACCTCCGGGAGCGGGTGGTGAAGGCCACCGCGGGGGGTGGCATGGTCACCGCCTTCGCCTCCGGCGCGGGGGAGATCGTCAAGCTCACCCTGGAGCCGGAGGTGGTGGACCCGGACGACCGGGAGATGCTGGAGGACTTGGTGGTGGCCGCCGTGAACGAGGCGCTCCGGAAGGCGAAGGCCCTTTCGGAAAAGGAGATGGCCCGGCTCACGGGGGGGATCCCCGGGCTCTCCGGCCTCCTCGGGTGACGGGATGGCCTCCGGGTACTCCGAGCCCGTGGAGCGCCTGCTGGCCGAGCTGGCGCGGCTGCCCGGCATCGGCCCGCGATCGGCGGAGCGCCTGGCCTACCACATCCTCCGGCAGCCCCCCGAGGAGGCGATCCGGCTCGCCATCGCCATCCGGGACGTGAAGAAGCTGATCCGGCCCTGCCGCGTTTGCGGGCACCTCGACGAGCAGGACCCCTGCCGGATCTGCTCCGACGAGTCTCGGGACCGGACGGTGGTCCTCGTGGTGGAGACGCCGAAGGACCTGGCGGCGGTGGAGCGGGCGGGGGCGTGGCGGGGCCTGTACCACGTGCTCGGGGGGCGCATCGCCCCCCTGGACGGCGTGGAGGCCGAGGACCTGAGGATCGGGGATCTCCTCGATCGCCTGAGGGAGCCGGGGAGCGAGGTGAGGGAGGTGGTGATCGGCACGAATCCCGACGTGGAGGGGGACGGCACCGCGCTCTACCTGGCCCGGGCCCTCGCGGGCGAGGGAGTGAGGGTCACGAGGATCGCCAAGGGCATGCCCACCGGGTCCAGCATCGAGTACGTGTCGGGAGCGGTCCTCGCCGACGCCATCTCCGGCCGGAAGCCCATGGAGTGACCTCCCGCCGATTCCCCTCCGCAAATCTCATGCCTGTGGTATGATTGGCTTTGGTTCTCCGGTGGCGGCCGCCGATGGCCGATGGTGATCCAGGAAAGGAGCGGCGTACGCGGTCATGAGGTTGGACATCTCCCTCCAGCAGAAGCTCTCGCTTCAACTGAAGCTCGCGCCGCAGATCATCCAGTCCATCGAGATCCTGCAGCTCCCCGCCCTGAACCTCAAGGAGATGATCGACCAGGAGCTCATGGAGAACGAGGCCCTGGAGATCCAGGAGACGCGGGAGGAGACGGAGCCCGGCCCCCTCGCCGAGGCGAACCGGGAGAGCCACGAGCAGGACGACTTCGAGGAGACCTACGAGCGCCTCGAGCGGATGATCGAGGCGGAGGGCTCCTACGAGGGGGGCGGCCGGCGCGCCCCGCCCTCCGAGGACGGCCGGGACCGGAAGCTCGAGGCGATCCAGAACACCCCCGCCCGGGCCCCCGGGCTCAAGGAGAGCCTCATCGCCCAGCTCGCCTGGGTGGACGTGCCCGAGAGGCTCCTGCCCCTGGTGCGCGGCATCATCTACTCCCTGGACGACGACGGGTACCTCCTCTACCCCCTGGACGACGTGGTCCGGATCCTCAACTCCAACCTGGACGGCGGGGAGCCCTACTCCGCGGAGGAGGCGGAGGAGGCGCTGCGCATCGTGCAGGGCCTCGAGCCGCGGGGGGTGGGGGCCCGGGACATCGTGGAGGCGCTCCTGCTCCAGATCCCGGACGACGATCCCCGGGCGGAGGTGAAGCGGCGCCTGGTGAAGGAGTTCCTGGAGGACATCAACAAGAACCGCCTGCCGCGGGTGGCGCGGGAGATGGGGATGAGCATCGAGGAGGTCTCCTCCCTGGTGGCCGAGATCGCCTCCCTCGACCCCCGGCCCGGCTCGGAGTGCTCCAGCGAGGAGGTCCACTACATCGTCCCGGACGTGGTGATCCTGTGGGTGGACGGGGAGTACGAGGTCCGCCTGGAGGACACCTACTTCCCCAGCCTCCGCATCAGCCCCCGCTACCTCAAGATGCTCCACGACCACCGGCAGGATCCGAAGGTGAGGGAGCACATCAAGAAGAAGATCGAGTCGGCGCGCTGGCTCATCGACTCCATCGAGCAGAGGCAGAACACCCTGGAGAAGGTGGTGCGGGCGATCGTGCGCCGGCAGCGCGACTTCCTCGATTTCGGCATCAGCCACCTCCGCCCCCTCAAGATGCAGGAGATCGCCGACGAGCTCGGTATCCACGTCTCCACCGTCTCCCGCGCCATCGCCGACAAGTACGTCCAGTGCCACCGGGGGATCTTCCCCCTGAAGTTCTTCTTCACCGGCGGCACGGAGGTGGAAGGCGGGGCGGTGGAGTCCCGGGCCTCGGTGAAGCAGAAGGTGAAGGAGATCATCGAGGGGGAGGACCGGAAGAACCCGCTTTCGGACGAGGAGATCGCCCGGCGCCTCCGGGACGAGGGGCTGAACATCGCCCGGCGGACGGTGACCAAGTACCGCAAGCAGCTGGGGATTCCCTCCTCGCGCCAGAGGAGAGTGTGGACGGACCAGGGCTGACCACGCGGACGCTCAGGCTCACGCTCCAGTACGAGGGCACCCGGTACGCGGGCTGGCAGCGGCAGGAGGGGCGGCTCACGGTCCAGGAGGTCCTGGAGGAGGCGCTGCGGGACCTCACCGGGGAGCGGATCCGGGTGGTGGCCGCGGGACGCACCGACGCCGGGGTCCACGCCCTGGGGCAGGTGGTGAACTTCCGCACGGCCTCCCGGATCCCCGCCCGCGGCTTCGTGGGGGGGACGAACGCGCGG
>JAOZQC010000282.1 GCA_029932425.1 Planctomycetota bacterium
CGCGGACACCGTGGGCGCCGTGGCCCGCGACCGCCGGGGCCGCTTCGCGGTCGCCTCGTCCAGCGGCGGCGCCGTCCCCATGCTCCTCGGCCGGGTGGGCGACACCCCCCTGCCCGGATGCGGGTTCTGGGCCGGTCCGCACGGGGCGGTGGCCCCCACGGGGGTGGGGGAGGAGATCGTCCGGAGGTGCTCCGCCGCGCGTCTCTACGACCGCCTGGCCGCCGGCTGCTCCGCCGCGGAGGCCGTGGCCGGGTCCGTGGCCGAGTACCCCCCCGAGATCAGCTACGGGGTCATCGCCGTCTCCGCCTCGGGGCACGCCGTGGGCTCGAACCGCACCATGGCCCACGCCATCGCGATGCCGTGAGGATCCGCCGCCTCCACTCCTGGGACCTCGACCCCGCCCGGGCGATCCGCCTCCAGGAGGAGCTCCGCACCCGCGTGCGGCTCGTCCCCCCGCCCTCCCGGCCGCGGATCGTGGCGGGCGCCGATTGCGCCTTCACCCCCGACGGCAAGACGGTGGTGGCCGTGGTGGTGGCCCTGGAGCTGCCGTCCCTCCGGGAGGCGGCGCGGGCGGAGGGGCGGGCCCCCGTCCGCTTTCCCTACGTGCCCGGTCTCCTCTCCTTCCGGGAGGCGCCCGCCCTCCTCCAGGCGTTCCGCCGCCTCCCGCTCGTCCCCGACGTGGTCCTCTTCGACGGGCAGGGCCTGGCCCACCCCCGCCGCATGGGGCTCGCCACCCATCTCGGGCTGTGGCTCGAGCTGCCCACGGTGGGCGTGGCCAAGAGCCGGCTCACGGGCCGCGCCCCGGACCCGGGGCCGCTCCGGGGCTCCTACCGGACCCTCCGGGACGCCGGCGAGCCCCTCGGCCGCGTCCTCCGCACCCGGGACGGCGTGCGGCCCCTCTACGTGTCCCCCGGCCATCTCTGCGACATCCCCGGCGCGGCGCGGCTGGTACTCCGCACGGGCCGCGGCTTCCGCCTGCCGGAGCCCACCCGGCTCGCGGACCGGGAGGTGGGCCGCCTGGCCCGCCGGCCTCCGGCCTGAAGCGCGCCCGCCCGGGACGCGCGGGCTTCACCCGGCCCGGGCCGTCCCCGTCCTTCTCTCCAGGCGCTGGGAGCCCAGGCCGAGCAGCTCGGCGGCGGTGGTGAAGCGAAACCGCGCGAGCAGGCTCCCGAGCTTCCTCTCCGCGCCGCTCATGCCCACGAAGTGCCGGAAGCGCGCCCCCCGGCCCACGCCGGCGATCCGGGGCTGGGCGGGGTCCAGCTCCCAGGGGTGGAAGTAGAGCACCGCGGGCCGGCCGAGGGCGTTCTCCCGCCGGACGGCCCCCGCGGTCCAGGCGAGGGGGAAGAGCCGGAACCAGCCGCCCCCTCCCGCCCCGAGCCGGCCGCCGGGGATGCGCCGCGTGAGGGGAGGGAGCTCACGGATCCTCCGGCCTCCGCCGAGCTCGAGGTCGTGCGGCCCGGGTCGGGCGGAGGGCACCCCGTAGCGATCGTGCAGGGTGGGCATGATCGAGGAGTCGTAGAGGAAGCCGTTCTCCGCGAGGATCGGGAGGGCCCAGAGCGTGCGCTCCGTGAGCGAGAAGGAAGGCGCCCGGTAGCCGTGGACGGGGCACCCGACGATGTCCTCCAGGACCCGGCGCGACCTCCGGAGATCCCGCCGGAACGCCCGGGGCCCCGCCGCGTCCAGGCGGCGGTGGTGGTACCCGTGCGACGCCACCTCGTGCCCCCGGGCCACCAGGGTCCGCACCAGCTCCGGGTGCCGCTCCGCGGTCCAGCCCAGCACGAAGAAGGTGGCCCGGGCCCCGTGCGCCTCGAGGAGGTCGAGCACCCTCCGGGTCTGGTCCTCCACCCGGGACTCGAAGCGGCCCCACCGGGCCGGATCGACGGAGGTCTCGAACCCCGAGACCTGGAAGTACTCCTCCAGGTCGAAGGTGAGGATGTTCCGCATCACGCGCCCCCCTCCCCCCTCACCGGATCTCCATCCGGAGCACGCGGATCACGGTCGAGAGGAGGATCCGGAAGTCCGTGGCCCAGCCCATGCGGCGGATGTAGAGCAGGTCGTAGGCGAGCTTCCGCCGCACGTCCTCGAGGGACTCGTCGTACCGGTGGTGGATCTGGGCCAGTCCCGTGATGCCCGGGCGCACCGCGTGACGGCGGTGGTAGTGGGGAATCGCATCGGACAGGATCCGCACCAGCACCGGCCGCTCCGGGCGGGGCCCCACCAGGCTCATCTCCCCGCGGAGCACGTTCACGAGCTGGGGAAGCTCGTCCAGGTGCGTCGCTCTCAGGATCCGCCCCACCCGGGTGATCCGGGGATCGTCGCGGCGGGCCCACACGGGCCCGCACCGGGCCTCCGCGTCCTCGACCATGGTGCGCAGCTTCCACATGCGGAAGATGCGGCCGTCCTTGCCCACCCGGCGCTGCACGTGGAGGACCGGTCCCCGGGAGTCGAGCTTGATGAGGATCGCCGCCACCAGCAGCACCGGAGAGGAGAGGAGGAGGAAGAGGCCCGCCAGGACGAAGTCCGCGGCCGCCTTGAGTTCCGGAAACGACCTCCGGGCGAGGCGCAGGCGAAGGTCCCCCTCCGCGGCTCCCCGCGCCGGAAAGGCGATCGCATCCACTTTCTCCATGCTCCGCTCCCCCGGTCAGGCCCAGTAGTAGTCGAAGCGGAGGGGATCCGCGAACTCCACCGCGATCCCCTTCAGCACCAGTCCGTCCTCCCCGAGGGCCTCCCGGCCCCGGATCGTCTCCAGCCGCCGGATCCGGCCCCGGGCCTTCAGGTGGAGCTGGATCAGGTCGCGGCCGTCCTGCATCACGTGCGGCACGAGGATCGACACGTCCACCGTGTCCCCCTCGCCGAAGCACTCCCAGGCGAAGGTCTTGAAGTAGGCCCCGCGGGCGCAGAGGTTCGAGGTGACCCCCCGCGTGCCCCCGCCCTCCCCTTCCCGCACCTGCACCTCGATGGGGTAGCTGAGGGCCAGCCTCACGTTCTTCCGGCGATCCGCTTTCGTCTGCACCTTGACCTCACGGGTGCCGCGGCACGTCCTCGTGAACGGCGGCACGCCGGAGGCTGCGCAACGCCCGTACCGGGCCGCACGCCGCTCCCCCCGCAAAGGAGGGTCTTTCCCCAAACCCTTGCGGCAAGGCAGCTTGCATGCCCTCCTCCCGCGCGCCCCCCCCGGGGTGCCCGCTCCCGCGTCGAGCGGGGTGAACGCCCGGGGCATCCGCGCCACGAGACGCCCCGGACCTTTTTTTCCGCCACCGATCCCGCCGCCCGCCGACCGAATCCCGGAGGGCGGTCTCTTGAGCGTGAGGTGCTTCTCGGCGGCGGTGGACGGAATCCGGGCGAGGATGGTGGAGGTGGAGGTCACGATCACCGGAGGGTCCCCGAAGGTGATCATCGTGGGCCTGCCGGACGCGGCGGTCCGCGAGAGCCGGGACCGGGTGCGCACCGCTCTCCTGAAGAGCGGCTTCGACTTTCCCCGGGGGAGTACGGTCCTCGTGAACCTGGCCCCCGCCAGCCGGCGGAAGATCGGCCCCGTCTACGACCTGCCCGTGGCCCTGGGAATCCTCGCCGCCCAGCGCCTGGTCGCCCCGGAGAGGCTCGCGGAGTTCGTGGTGCTGGGGGAGCTCGCCCTGGACGGTCGCGTCCGTCCCGTGCGGGGCGCCCTCTCCGTGGCCCGGAGGGTGGCCCGGCTCCGGCACCGGCGGATCATGCTCCCCGCCGCCAACGCCTCGGAAGGGGCGCTCCACCCCGGCGTGGAGGTGATCCCGGTGGAGCACCTCCGGGAGGCCGTCTCCTTCCTCGACGGCCGGTGCGCGATCGCGCCCCGCCGGGTGGACGCCCGCGCCCTGCTCGCCTCCGCCGCCCGCGACGGCCCGGACCTGTCGGAGGTGCGCGGCCAGGCCCTCGCCCGCCGGGCCCTGGAGATCGCCGCCGCGGGCGGACACAACCTTCTCATGATCGGCCCGCCGGGGGCGGGCAAGACGATGCTCGCCCGGAGGCTGCCCGGGATCCTCCCCGCCCTGAGCCTCGAGGAGGCGCTGGAGACGACGGCGGTGCATTCCGTGGCCGGGGAGCTCGGTGCGGCCCCCATCGTGGCCGCTCGTCCATTCCGGGCTCCCCACCACTCCATCACCACCGCGGGGCTCATCGGGGGCGGGAGCCGCTTTCCCCGCGCGGGGGAGGCCAGCCTGGCCCACAACGGCGTGCTCTTCCTCGACGAGCTCCCCGAGTTCGACGCCCGGACGCTGGACGCCCTGCGCCAGCCCCTGGAGGAGGGCCACGTGCGCATCGCGCGGGTGGGGTACACCGTCCGGTTCCCCGCCCGGATCATGCTGGTGGCGGCCATGAACCCCTGTCGCTGCGGCCTGAGCGGAGTACCCGGAGCCGCCTGCACGTGCACCCCGCACGACGTGGCCCGCTACCGCCGGCGCGTGTCGGGGCCGCTTCTCGACCGGATGGACCTCACGATCCACATCCCCCGGGTGGACTGGTCGGACCTCTCCGCCGCGGCCGGCGCGGAGCCCAGCGAGAGCGTGCGCCGTCGCGTGGAGGCGGCCCGCGCGATCCAGCGGGAGCGCCGGGGACGCGTCACGCCGGCGACGAACGCGGGCATCCCCCCCGGAGAGGTCCGGGGTCTCTGCCCCCTCTCCCCGGGGGCCCGGTCCCTGCTTAGGCACGCCGTGGAGCGCCTGGGGCTCTCCGCCCGGGGACACGACCGCGTGCTCCGCGTGGCCCGCACCATCGCCGACCTCGCGGGCCGCGACGGCATCGAGGAGGGACACATGGCGGAGGCGCTCCAGTACCGGCTGGGGTAGCGGCCGGGGCCCCCGGCCCCTTCCGGAGGGCGGCCCGGCCGGACCCCTCGCCCGTCAGGGGAGGGCGTAGACCAGGCGGAGGGCGTCCGCGAAGACGACGCCCCCCGCGTCCCGGTTGTCGATCTCCACCACCGCGCCGTCCCGCGCCCGGAACCGGAACACGCCGAGCAGGACCCAGCGTCCCCCCCGGACGCGCTGATCACACCGCACCGTACCCACGCCCCCGTCGTAGAGGATGCGGTACGCGGCCCGGCTCGCGGCCCGCCGCGAGGGCGGCACCCGCGGC
>JAOZQC010000283.1:0-260 GCA_029932425.1 Planctomycetota bacterium
TCCTGGAAGGCCTCGAGAGGAAGGAATACCGCCTGCGCTGCGAGGCGCCGGGACACGAGTACCAGATCCTGCCCGTCCGGGCCGGCGACGAGAACCTGGACATCGTGCTCCGGGCCCTCGGCGGGATCTCCGCGGTGGTGGAGCGCCCCGCCGGGGTGGCGGTCTCCGGCCGGGTGGTGGTGCGTCCCGTGAAGGAGGGCGGGAGGGGAGAGCCCGTGGAGCGTCGCTTCCCCTCCGGGCGCGGGGAGGAGACGGTGGAG
>JAOZQC010000283.1:270-5097 GCA_029932425.1 Planctomycetota bacterium
CTCTCCGCCGGGACCTACCGGGTCTTCGCGGTGGCGGGGGACCTCTTCGGGATGGGGGAGGTCACCGTGGCGCACGGCCGGCCCTCCGTGGTCTCCCTGGCCCTCCGGCCCGGCCCCGTCATCGAGGGACGGATCACGACCCCCGCGGGGGAGCCGGCCCGCACGGTGGGTGTGGTGTTCGAGGCGCCGGGCGGCTGGAGCGGAGGGACCGCCACGGACGGGGAGGGCCGCTACCTCCTGCGGGGGATGCCGGCCGGGGAGATCCTGGTCTGGACCCATCCCGAGGGATACCCCCGCTTCGAGAAGAGGCTCACCCTCGGGGAAGGGGAGTCGGCGAACCTGGACATCCGGCTCCGGAGCGGGGGCAGGCTCGAGGTGATCGTCACCGGCCCGGAGGACGCCCCCGTGGAGGACGCCCGGATCGGTCTCGTCCGGCGGGACGGAGAGCCCGCGCGCTACTGGATCGAGAAGGGACGCGAGGCCCGGACGGGCCCGGACGGCCGGCTCGTGCTCACGGGGATCGCGCCGGGGACCTACGTCCTCTCGGTGGCGGACGCCGGGGGGACGGTGGTGACCCGGAAGGTGGACGTCGCCGAGGGGGAGATTTCCCGGGCCCGGGTCACCCTGGAGCGATGAGGGAGCGGGACGGCGGAAGGAGCCACGGATGCTGAAGCTCAGAATCGAGGAGGAGGGCGGCCCCCGCGAGGTGCCCCTGGGCCGGGATCCGTTCACCGTGGGACGGGGGGAGGCGGCGGACGTGAGGATCGAGGAGCCCCGGGCCTCGCGGGAACACCTGCTGGTCCGGCCCGTCCCCGGCGGCGTCATCGTCCGCGACCTCGACTCCACGAACGGGACCCACGGGGAGGAGGGGCCGGTGGCCCAGGCCCGGCTCGGTCCCGGGGACCGGATCCGGGTGGGCCGGACCTGGATCTCCCTGGTCTCCGAGAAGCCTCCCCCCCCGCGCCCCCCCCGCTCCCGGGCCGGGTCCCTCCTCCTCACCGTTCTCGCCCCTCCCCTGCTCCTCCTGCTCCTCGTCCAGGGAGCCCTCTACGCGGTGGGAGCCTCCCGGGACCGGGAGCTGGCGGACGCCCGCTTCCGGCGGCGTCGCGCGGAGCTGAACCTCGCCCTGTGCGAGCCGGATCCCCTCCGGCGCCTGGCGGACCTCCGGGCGCTGGCGGAGAAGCACGCGGGCACGGAGGTGGCGGCCCTCGCCCGCGGGGAGATCGAGCGACTGGGGCCGCTGGCGGCGCGGATCGGGGAGGGCGAGCGGGAGCTCGGGGCGCTGGAGGAGCTGGCGCGCACCGGCACCCTGCCCTTCGGCGAGCTCTACTACCGGTACGAGAAGCTCCTGGAGTCCTACCGCGGCGTTCCGCGAATGGAGCGGGAGATCGCCGCCGCCCTGGCCCGCCTGGACGCCTCCCGCGAGGAGGAGCTCCGGAAGACGGTGGAGGAGGTGAGGGACCGGGCGTCGTCGTTCGCGGCCCGGGGGGAGTTCGGGAGGGCCCTCTCCCTGTGGACCTCCTTCACCGAGCGCAGCCCCGCCGCCGCCGACCGCTTCGCGGAGGAGATCCGGCGGGCGGAGAAGGAGATCCGGAATGCGGCGGAGGAGGATTACCGGCGGCTCCTGGAACAGGTGAAGACCCTGCGGCCCGAGGAGGCGGCGGCCCTCCTCGGCCGGGAGGCCTCGCGGTTCACGGGGACCCGCTTCCGCCCCCTCCTCGGCTTGAAGGCGCGGCCGCCGCGGTCGGAGGCGGGGAAGGGGGCCGCCGGGCATCCGTCCGAGGACCTCGTCTCCCTCCGGCGGAGCTACCACCTCCTGGCCCGGAAGGCGGAGGAGCTGGCGGCGGCGGGCCTCTTCCGGCAGGCCGCGGACCGGTACGCGGGGATGCTCGAGACGATCCGCATCCCCTCGATCGAGCGGGAGTTCGCGGAGCGCCGGCGGGAGCTCGCGGGGCTGGCCGACCTCCTGGAGGGGCTGAAGAAGCGGCTGGCGGAGAAGGGCGCGGACTTCGGGGAGGTCCGGATCGGCAAGACCACCTGCCGGGTGGAGGGGCTCGCGGGGGACACGCTGACCCTGCGGATCGGGAAGGGCCGGGTGGAGAAGCGGTGGGAGGCCCTGGATCCCGAGGAGATCCTGGCCCTGCTCCGCGCGGCCCGGCTCCCGCCCCGGGAGCGCCTCCTGGTGGCCGTGTTCTGCCACGACCTGAACCTCCGCGGCGCCTTCGCGGACGAGATTCTCGAGGCCCTCCGGGACGACGCCCTCCGGGAGGAGGCGGGGCGCCTCTACGCCCGGAAGGAGGGGGTCCCCTATCCCCCGGGCGGGTTCGTGGCCTACAAGAACCGCATCCTCACTGCGGCGCGGGCGGCGGAGGAACTCCACCGGGAAAAGATCGGAGAGCTGCGGAAGCGGCAGGAGCGGCTCCTCGAGAGACTGGCCTCGGAACCCGCCTTCCGGGGGCTTTCGAAGCTGCGCAAGCTCCGGGCGGAGCTCGACGCCGCCCGGAAGCACGCCCTCGAGCTGATCTTCGACCGGGTGAAGTACTTCTATCCCTACCGGGACCGGATGAAGGAGTACACGCCCGTCCAGGAGGAGGTGGACCGCCGGGTGGCCGCGGTGCGGGAGATCTGGGACGATCCGCTCTCGGTGAGCGTCCGGGAGACCCCTTCCGTGCGGACCCTCCTCCGGGCCCTCGAGGAGGCGAACCGGGCGCTGGAGGCGCTGGGCGCGGACCACTCGGAGGCGGATCGGGCCGTGGACGGCCTCACCATGTATCTCGGGAAAACGCTCACGGTGCGCACGTTCTTCCTCGATCGGGAAGAGATGGCGTTCCTCGAGTACAACCGGCGGATCCTGGAGTGGAACCGCACCGTGAAGTCGGAGGCCACCGACCCCGAGAGGAAGCAGGTGCGGGTCACGAACGAGTACCGGATGATGATGGGGCGGCGGGCGCTCGCCCTCGACGACCGCCTGGTGAAGACGGCGCGCGGCCACAGCGAGGAGATGTCGCGGGAGGGGTACTTCAGCCACTTCTCGCCCCACCCCGATCACCGGACGCCGGACCAGCGCGCCCGGCTGAACGGGTATACCGGGCGCCCCGTCAGCGAGAACATCCACCGCGGCTCCGGGAGCCCTACGGGAGCGCACCTGGCCTGGCTCCACTCGAGCGCCCACCACCGGAACATCCTCCAGACCTTCTGGACGGAGATGGGGGCGGGACAGGCCGGCAAGTACTGGACCCAGAACTTCGGGCGGACGAAGCCGAAGCGCTTCCCGCCGGAGGACGGCAAGGGGAAGTAGCCCATGGCGAAGCTGATCATCCTCGACCGGGACCGGTCCGTCACCCACGAGATCCTCGAGGACGAGGTCCTCATCGGGCGCGGGAAGGGCTGCTCGGTCCGCCTCTCCGATCCGCTGGTCAGTACCGAGCACTGCCGGATCCGGGCGGTGCCCGGGGTCGGGTTCAAGCTCGTGGACCTGGAGAGCACGAACGGGACGAAGGTGAACGGGTCCTTCGTGAACCAGCACCTCCTCCGGGACGGGGACGTGATCCAGGCGGGGAAGGTCCGGATCACCTTCTTCGGGGAGAAGGACGCGCCCGCCGCTCCGGGACCGGCGCCCGCCGCTCCGGGAGCCGGGAAGACCGCCGTCTCCCTCGGGGCGCCCCGCCGGCGGGCGGCGGGGGCGGGGGGCCGGGCGGCTCCCGCCCGGAGCGCGGGGAGGCGGCCTCCGGCCGGCGAGGGCGAGCGGGAGTCGAGGGTCCGGCCCCGCCGGAAGCCCAGCCCGCTCCCCGTCGTCATCCCCGCGGTGGTCCTGGGCCTCGTTCTCTTCGGCCTGGCCGCCTGGTTCTTCGGGGCCCGGGGTTTCCGGCTGAACAAGAACCAGCGCATCTTCGAGGAGATGAACGTGCTCGTGGGGCAGCATCGCTACGACGAGGCGATCGCGCTGGCGGAGACCGCCGACCCCGCGGGGGACCGCCGGGCCTACGACAAGATCCAGGCCCAGAAGCTGCACATCCAGAGCCTCCGGGCCTCCGGCGTGGACCTGGAGCGGGAGGCGAAGGCGCGGCACGCCTACTACGTGCTGGAGGTCTGGATCCAGAAACACCGCCACGACGTGGAGGGGATCGTGGCCCACCTCGAGGAGTACATCCGGAAGTGGAACGGGCCGGGCACGAAGCACTGGGCGAACCAGGCCCGCATCCGGCTGGAGAACATCCTCGGCCGGCAGCCCGGCGGGGGGGCCTCGCCGCCGGAGGACGGGGAGGGACCTCCGGGCGGCGGGGGGACCATCGATCGGGCCTGGCGGATCGCCAGGGCGAAGGCCGCGGACCTGTCCCGCGGCGACCGCTACCAGGACGCCATCGACGCCCTGGAGGACTTCTGGGAGGCGAACAGCCGCCTGGCGGATCCCTTCGAGGCGTGGAAGAAGAAGGTGGACGACGAGGTCGGTGCCCTGGCCGAGCGGGCCGCGGAGCGCTGGAAGGAGCTGGACGCGGCGGCCCGGAGGAAGGTGGACGCCGGCGACTACGACGGCGCGATCGAGATCTACCACCGGATCGCCGAACGCTTCGGCCTGGAGAAGTACCAGTACCTGGCCGGCGCCGCCATCCGCAAGCTCCAGCACGACTGAAGGTTACATACGGTGGCGCGAGTAGTTTGTAACTTTCGCGGCCCCGCCTCCCCGGTTCCCCGGGAAAGGCCGCGGGCCGGGCCGGGTGTTTGATCCATCAAACACCGTTTTCCCACGTGGGAATGGGCGGCTCTCCTCTGGGACCACCCGGTACCGACTGCTGGCCCAGCCTCCTCTCCCTGGCCTCTCGGTGACCA
>JAOZQC010000284.1:0-3620 GCA_029932425.1 Planctomycetota bacterium
TGAACCGGGCCGCGGAGCTCATGCGGAAGGCGATCCCCCTCGCGCGCCTCGGGCGGGGGCGCGTGGAGCCCACCCCGGGGGTGGGGGCGGTGATCGTCCGGGGGGACCGGGTGGTGGGCTACGGCCACCATGCCCGCTACGGGGGGCCGCACGCGGAGGCCGCGGCGATCGAGATGGCGGGGGGGGAGGCCCGGGGCGGGACGCTCTACGTGACGCTGGAACCCTGCGCGCACCGCGGCAAGACGGCGCCCTGCGCCCCCGCGGTGGTCGAGGCGGGGATCCGGAAGGTGGTGATCGCGGCTCCGGATCCGAATCCGGTGACGAGCGGGAAGGGGCCGGCCTTGCTCCGGGAGGCGGGGATCGAGGTGGTGGAGGGTTTCCTGGCCGACGAGGCGCGCGCCGTGAACCGGCGGTACGAGACCCACCTGGCGGCGAGGCGGCCGTGGGTGATCGCGAAGTGGGCGATGAGCCTCGACGGGAAGATCGCGGATCGGGAGGGGGGCTCCCGGTACATCACCGGCGAGCGGTCCCGGAGGATCGTGCACGAGATCCGGGGCGCGGTGGACGCGGTGGTGGTGGGCATCGGAACGGTGCTCCGCGACGACCCGGATCTCCGGGCCCGGGATGTGGAGAGCACCCGGGAGGCCGTCCGGGTGGTGGCGGACTCCTCGTTCCGGACTCCGCTGGATTCGCGCCTGGTCCGCACCGTCCGGGAGCGGCCGGTGTGGATCGCGGGCGTGGAGGGCCGCAACGCCTCCGCGGCGGCCGCGCTGGAGGAGGCGGGGTGCCGGTGCCGGGGCTGGCCTCCCCGCCGGGCCCGCGTCGAGCCGGCGGCCGTGTTCGAGCGGTTGACGGGGGTGGGGGTGGACCGGGTGCTGGTGGAGGGCGGCGGGCGCCTCCATGCGTCCGTGTTCGCGGCGGGGCTGGTGGACCAGGTGATGGTCTTCGCGGCGCCGATCGTCCTGGGCGGGGAAGGGGCGGCGACCCCCGTGGAGGGGGAGGGGCTCCGGCTCGTGGCGGATCCCCTGCGGCTGGCGGAGGTGCGGGTCACGCGGCCGGGAGACGACGTGCTGGTGGAGGGGTTCACCACCTGACGGCGCGGGGCTCCCGGGCGAGGTGACGCGGGGAGGGAGGGCGGACTACTTGCCGCGGCCCGGCCGGGTGTTCGTGAAGTCGCTCGCCCGGCGGTGCAGCCAGTTCCGGCGGATCTCGCTCCGGAGATCCAGGGCCTCCCGGTTCACGGGGTCCAGGGCGAGGACGCGGTTCACGTAGAAGATGCCCCGCCGGTAGTTGCGGTTCTCCACGTAGAGTCGGGCCAGGCCGAGGTCGACCTCCACCAGCTTCTTCTCGATGGCGTCCTTCTCCTTCTCCGCCTTCTCGAAGACCACCCCGCGGGGAACCAGGCGCTGGACCTTGCGCAGGACCCGGTGGGCCTCGATCAGGCCCTGCTCCGCCGCCTCGTACCCCTTGCGGGCCCGGGTCACGTTGCCGAGTTCGTGGTAGCGGAGGGCCTTCGCCAGCGATGCGGCGGCCGCCTCCCGGGCCTTCTTCACGGCGGCGTGGAGCTTCGCCAGGCGCGCGGCCAGACGCCGGTTCCGGGCGTCCTCCTCCGCCTGCTTCCGCTCCTCGGCATCGCGGCGGACCCGCGCGTCGTGCCGCCGGAGGAGGTCGGCCACCATGGCCCGCGCCTTCTTCGTGTAGGCGTTTTCCGGGGTTCCCTTGATGAACTCGCGGATCACCTGCACCGCCTTCAGGTACTCCTCCTCGCCCGTGAGGCGCTCGATCCGGGCGAAGACCTCGTCGGCTTCGGCGCGGTCGACCAGGGAGGAGAGATCATCGAGGATCCGGGAGTCGACGCCCCCCACGCCCCGGGCCACCGCGAGCTCCTCCCGGGCATGGGGATAGAGCCCCTGCTCCAGGCAGAAGCGGGCCAGGGCGAGGTGGCCGCGGGCGTCGGCGGGGTCGACGCGCGCGGCGCGGATCTCGTACTGGCAGAGGGGCTGCAGGGTCGCCCAGTCGTACCGCGCCTCCCCGGTGTCCGTGCGGATCGTGACCCCCTTCTCGTCCACGGCGGTGATCTTCCCCACCACCAGCCGGCCCGAGCGGAGCTGGAGGACGTCGTCCGCGGCCAGGACGGATCCGGCCGGGAGGAGGAGGAGAGCGAGGACGAGGACCGTTCGGTGCATGGATACCTCCCGCTGATCCGTGAATCCTAACGTCACCGGCGGGGGCTTTTCCGCGGGAATCCCCGATCAGTCCAGGCGGACCAGGGGGATGCCGAGGTCCCGGAGCCGGGCTTGCAGGGCGGGAGAGACGGCGTCGTCCCGGATGGGGAGCGTCACGGGCACCGCCCCGGGGAAGGGGGCGGGTCCGGGAGCGCCCGCCCGGGGACCCGTGCTCCGGACGAGGTAGAGGGGGCCGGCGGCGCCCGCCCGGAGGGCCCGGTCCACGGCGGCCTCGAGGGGGAGGGGCGCGGCCTCGTCCCCGGGGGCGGCGGGCCCGGGGGCCTTCGCCCAGAAGAAGAGCATGTCGAAGAGGCCCTGCGCCACCGTGAAGGGGACGCGGATGATCTCGGCGCAGGCGGGAGCGAGGAGCACGACCGCCGCCAGCGCCAGCACCAGGAAGCGTTCTCTCATCGCGACGACCCTCCTCCCGCGGGCTTCTCCGCGGGAACCACGATGGTGGGTTCGAGACCCAGGTCCTTCTCCAACCGCATGATACCTTTCGTGGCGCGGATCACGCGAGGGTCGTCCGCGGTGAGGTCCGCGGCCGCCGCCCGTCTCATGAAGTAGCGGTAGTCGTCGAGAGCCTCCTTCTTCCTGCCCAGCTCCTCCCGCACGATGGCCCGGTTGAGGTAGGCGTCGCCCCGGTCGGGATCCAGGAGGATGACCTGGGAGAGCTCCTCCTCGGCCTGGGGCAGCCGCCCCAGCTTGAAGAGGGCGTTGGCGATGAGATCGCGGACCTCCGTCTCCTTCCGGACCGCGCCGGCCAGGCGGGCCTCCCAGAGGGCGGTGTCCTCGGGATACCGCCGGATGGAATCCACCCAGAGGTTCTTCGACTTCTCCACCTGGCGGAGGTAGCGCTCCGCGAAGACCAGGGCTCCGGCGTAGTCCTTCCGCAGCACGGAGAGCCGGGCGAGCTCGATGAGGGCCGTAAGGTTGTCCCGGGCCACCGCCAGATCCTTCATGGAGAGGATCTCGTGGAAGAGCTTCTCGGCGGCGGCGTACTCCCGGTCCCGGGCGGCGGCGGCCTTCCGGATCCCCTCCTCCGCCGGGGAGTTCGGCGGCCGGCGCGCCGCCTCGCGGCGGAGCCGGTCCACGCGCATCCCGTAGAGGTCGCCGAAGAGGACGTGGGTCTTGGCCAGCCCGAGGAGGACCTTGTAGCGATTCTGGCCGAAGTCCCGGTCCATGAGGTCCTCGAAGGCGTCCAGGGCCTGATCGAGGCGCTTCCCCGCGTCCCGGTCGCGGCGCAGGATGCCGCCCTCCGCGAGGTTCAGGAGGCACCAGGCCCGGCCCAGGAGGGCGGTGCGGTTGTCCTCGTCGAGGTGCAGGGCCTTCTCGAACTGCTGGAGGGCCCGCCGGTAGTGCCGGCCGTCGTAGTAGGCCTGGGCGTTGTGATTG
>JAOZQC010000284.1:3630-5084 GCA_029932425.1 Planctomycetota bacterium
CGGAGCGCTCCTCCGGGGTGGGCTGGGAGGACGCGCAGGAGGAGGCGAGGAGAAGGACCGCGCCCAGGAGGGTGATCGCGAGAGAACCGTGGTGCCGTGTCATGGGTTTCTCCTCTGGCCCGCGCCGCGGACTCCCGGCGGCGGCGCCGGCGGTGCGCCACCATCTCGCCCGTCGCGGGTCATCACGGGGTCACGGAGAGGGCTATTCGTCCAGCTCCTCCACGGGGTCGTAGATCCACTCCAGGTCGGCCGGCCGGGAGTCGAAGATCTCGTAGCCCTGGAAGAAGAGGCCCAGCTCGCGCTCCGCCGACTCCGGGGAGTCGGAGGCATGCACGAGGTTCATGCTCTTCGAGATGCCGAAGTCGCCGCGGATGGTGCCCGGGGCCGCGTCGTACCCGAAGGTGGCGCCCAGGAGCGAGCGGCAGACCCGGACCGCGTTCCGGCCCCGCGCCGCGACGAGGATCACCGGGTTCGAGGTCATGTAGCGGACCAGGTTCTCGTAGAAGGGCTTCCCCCGGTGCGGGGCGTAGTGCTCCTCCACCAGCTCCCGCCGGAGGTGGGCCATCTTCAGGCCGACGATCTGCAGCCCCTTTTCCTCGAAGCGCGCCAGGATCCGTCCCGCGAGGCGCCGCTGCAGGGCGTCGGGCTTCAGGATGAGGAGGGTGGTTTCCATGAACGGATCTCCGTGGAGACGGGGGAAAACGGGAATGGTAGGCGGGGGGCCGTTTCCGGGCCAGAGATTCGGCGGCCCCGGGACCGTTGCGGGAGCCGGGGGGGCGGGCATAGAATGGGCGCGTGATGAAACGGACCATGATCGTGCTGCTCCCGGCCCTGGTCGCGCTCGCCGGCTGCTCCGATTCCCGGATGAGCCTCCTCGACAGCGAGCTGTCGATCTACCGGTACGAGCAGGAGAAGTACCGCCACAAGGACCTGGAGAAGCTCTACCGGGAGGAGAGGGACCGCTCGGAGCGGCTCACGCGGCAGATCCAGGAGCTGCGCGGGCGGGTGGACGAGAAGGAGAAGGAGCTGGCCGATCTGCGCGAGCGGCTGGCGGCGATCGAGGCGGAGATCCGGAAGGCCCGGGAGGCCGTCCGCCGGGCGGCGGCCTCCAAGAAGCCGGCGCCCGCGAAGGCGCCTCCCGGGAAGGCGCCGGGGAAGAAGCCGGCGCCCGCGAAGGCGCCCCCCGGGAAGGCGCCGGGGAAGTAGAGCCTCCGGGAAGGCGGGAGGGGGGGGGACGGCGGGGACCGGGGGAGGAACGCGGGCTACAGGCTCGACCGGCTCAGGTCCTCGTCGCCGGCGATCTCCTCCACGCGGGAGCGGACGAACTCCGCGTCCACCACCACCCGCGTGAGCCCGGGATCCGGCGCGAGGAAGGACTCCTCCTCCAGGAGCTTTTCCATGACGGTGAAGAGACGCCGGGCCCCGCTGTCCTGCGCCCGGCGGTTCACGCGGGG
>JAOZQC010000285.1:0-3980 GCA_029932425.1 Planctomycetota bacterium
GAAGGTTGCGCCCGGGCTCACCGGTAAGGGATACGCCGTCCGCGCCGTCCTGGAGATCCTGGAGGCGACGGCCCGGGACGGGGGACCGCGCGCCCGCGACCTCCTCCGGTCGCCGCCGTTCCGGCGCGTCATCGTCTCCGCGTCCCGCGACGTGTCGTCCGCCGTCCGGGCCGCGGCCGCCCGCGTCCTCGGAGCGGCGGGAGGCGACGCCTTCCGCGCCCGGGCCGCCGCCCTTCTCTCCGATCCCGCCCCCCGGGTGCGGGCGGCGGCCGCCGCCGCCTACGCCGCCCTCTGCGCCCCGGAGGGCGCGGTGCGCCTCCGGGACCTCTTCCGGGGCGAGCGGGATCCCTCGGTGCGCACCGCCGTCGTCCGGGCCGTGGGCTCCCGCGCGGAGCTCCGGAGGCCCGCGGCGCACGAGATCGAGCGGGCGGCCCTGCGGGAGGGGCCGGAGGCGGCCGTGCTGCAGGCGCTCGAGAACCTCGCCCTCTACCGGGATCACGACGCGCTGGAGGATCTGCTCGGGCTCCTGGACCGTGGCTCCCGCGAGGTCCGGGAACGTGTGCTCGGGCTCCTCCGGCTCCTCGGGGACCGCCGCGCGCGCGGACCTCTCGAGCGCTGGGCCGCGCGGATCGGGGATCCCGACCTCCGGGCCCTCGCCCGGAGCGTCCTCGCCACCCTCGACTGAGCCCGCGGGGAAGAGGCCGGGTCAGCGGGGCCGGACCCCGGGCTCCCCGTCCCCCGGCGAGCCCGTCGCCCCTTCCCCCCGGGAGAGGTGCCGGAGCAGCCACACGCGGTAGGAGAGGGCGCCCGCCAGGCCCCCCGCGAGATCGGCGGCCACGTCCCGGAGGGAGGGATCGCGGGCGGGGACGAACATCTGGTGCACCTCGTCCGTGGCCCCGTAGAGGCCGCAGAGGAGGGCGGGGACCACCACCAGCGCCACCAGGCCGGTGTCCAGGCGCAGGTGGAGGACACACCTCGACGCCAGGAGACCGAGCACCGCGTACTCCAGGAAGTGCAGCACGAAGTCCGGGACCTCGAGGGAGGTGATGACGGGAGGAGCGGGGGCCGAGGACCCGCCGAAGATGAGCAGGGCGTAGCCGGCCAGCAGGACGACCGCCGCCGCCCGCCGCCGCGCCGACGTGCGCGGCGGCCTCAACGGCCCAGGCCTTCCAGCATCTGGCGGAGCCGGAGCAGGTAGAAGTAGTCGGGGGTCCTCACGGGCCGGGAGGTGAGCCGGCGCACCACGGGCAGGACCTTCTCCGCCAGGAGCGGCCGGGCCTTCGGCAGGCGCGACATGTGCTGCAGGGACCACGCGAGATCGATCCGGAGGTTGCGGTCCGCGGAGGTGGTCGCCGCCAGGGCCTCGGCCATGGCGGGAATCGCCTCCGTATCCCCGCTCTTCGCCAGCCCCCTCGCGCTCAGGCCGCGCACGCGCGCCGTCTCTTCCGGGGACGCCAGGTACTCCCGGAGCTTCTTCTCGGCCTCTGGCCCTCCGATGTTCCCCAGGCTCTTCACCATGCTGTCCTTCACCGCCGCGTCCGGCACGGTGTCGATCGCCTCGAGGATCGGCGCCGCCGCGTCCGGGCCGGCCACGTTCCCGATGGCCATCCCCGCCACGGGGGCCAGCTCGCCGCCCTCCCGGTAGATCCGGATCAGCTCCCTCGCGGCCGCCGCGTTTCCCACGTAGCCGAGCCCCTCGATCGCCGCCTGCCGCACCTCCCGGTCGCCCTCCCCGGCGAAGAGCTCCCGTAGCGGGGCCACGGCCTCCGGGGAGCGCGTGAGCCCGATGGCCCGGGCGGCCGCGAGCTTCAGGCCGCGGGGCTGGCCGGCGTCCAGGAGCGGCTTGAGCTCCCGGGCCATGGCCCCGCTCCTCGCGTCCCGGATGGCCCGGATCACGAGATCCTCCAGGCGCGTTCCCTGCAGGTCCCGGAGCAGGGAGGCCAGCTCCGCGGCGGCCGAGGGGTCGTCCACGTCGGCCAGGGCGGCCAGGGCGGCCCGCGCCGTCTCCCTCCTCTCCTGGGCGCGGGCCAGCCGGGCCAGGTCCGGGACCACCGCCCCGCTCCCCAGGCGGCCCAGGAGGAGGAACGCCGCCTTGAGGACCTGGGGGTCCTTCGCCCCCTCCGCCAGGAGCAGGAGGTCCCGCGTGGCCTGTTCCTTCGCCGCCTCGTCCCGGAGGAGGGGGAGGAGGATGGCCACGATGGCGGCGTGGTTCCCCCCCTTGCCCACCGCCTCCACGAAGACCCGGGCCAGCCCCAGGGGATCCTCCAGGGGTCCGTACTTGAGGAGATCCTCGAGGCGCCGCCGGGCCTCCCAGTCGTTCTCGTCCGCGAACCGATCGAGGAGGTCCGCCAGGACCTCGGGAGTGAGCTTCTCCGGGGCCCGGCCCTCCTCCTCCCCGGGGGGGCGGGGACCGCGTTCCACCTCGCCCGCGGGCCCCCCTCCGGGGGCGCCCGTTCCGCCGGAGGCCCTCCGCCCCCCCGGGCTCCCGGCGACCCGCTTCCCGGCCGCGGAGGGCGCCCGCTCCCCGGAGCCGCCGGGGGCGGCAGGGAATCCCGCGAAGGCCGCGTAGAAGACCACGGCCAGCGCCGCCAGACCCAGCGCCAGGAAGAGTACGATCCTTGTCTCTTTCATCCTGCCTTCGCCGGAGTATCGGACGAGGGCCGGCCCCCGCATCTTCCCGGGCCCGCCGCCCGGATCTCCTCCTCCCGGGCGTAGGCCACCACCTTCACCGCGAGGCGGGCGGCGAGGAACTCGGGCGCGGCCAGCCCGGGAATCGGCGCCAGCTCCACGAGGTCCGCCCCCACGATCGTCCTTCTCCGGGCCGTCTCGCGGAGGAGGGCGAGGAGATCGCGCCAGCCGAGCCCCCCGGGCTCCGGCGTGCCCACGGCGGGCATGACGGAGGGATCGAGGGCGTCCAGGTCGATCGTCACGTAGACCTCCTCGGCGAGCCGGTCCACCACGGACCCGATCCAGTCCGTCCGCCCCGCGATGTCGTGCGCGTAGAAGACGGGGATCCGCTCCTCCTCGATGCGCCGCGCCTCGTCCCGGGAGAGGCTGCGGACGCCCACCGAGACGGTGCGCCCCACGTGGTCCCGGATCCGCCGGCAGGCGCAGGCGTGGGAGTTCCGGGTGCCCTCGTACGCGTCCCGGAGGTCCGCGTGCGCGTCCACGTGCAGCACCGAGAGCCCCGGCCGCCGGGCGGCGAACGCCCGGACGATCCCCGCCGAGAGGGAGTGCTCCCCCCCCAGGACGAGGAGGAAACGATCGCCGGCCCGCTCCAGGACCGAGGCCGCCGCGGCGTGGATCCGTTCCACCATGGCGTCCGCCCCCGCGCCCAGGGGGGATACCTCCGGGAGGAGGTGGAACCCCAGGCCCTCCACGGAGAGACCGAGCTCCTCGTCCCAGGTCTCCACCTGGCGGGACGCCTGCAGGATCGCCTCCGGCCCGAAACGCGCCCCCGGACGCCAGGAGGCGGTGCCGTCCCAGGGCACGGGCAGGATGAGGACGCGGGCGGCCTCGAAGGTGGACTCCTCCTCGGGAAGGCCCAGGAAGGTGCGGGCGGAGTCGGGCTCGTCCATGCTCACCTCCGGCAGGCCTCGACGAAGGCCCGGAAGAGGACCCGGGAGCTCTCCCGGCGGGTGACCGTCCGCTCCGGGTGCCACTGCACTCCCAGGAGGAACCTGCGGCGGGGATGCTCCACCGCCTCCACCACCCCGTCCGGGGCGCGGGCCGACACCACGAGACCGGGCGCCGCCTTCTGCACGGCCTGGTGGTGGCTGCTCGTCACCCGGTGTCTCCCCGGCCCGAGGATCCGCGCCAGGAGCGTGTCCTCCCGGACCTCCACGGAGTGCCCCGGCCCGTCCTCGCTGGCCAGGACCTCGTGCAGCACCCGGTCCTCCGCCCTCGGCAGGTCCTGGATCAGGGTCCCTCCCAGCGCCACGTTCAGGACTTGCATGCCGAGACATATTGCCAGAACCGGG
>JAOZQC010000285.1:3990-5073 GCA_029932425.1 Planctomycetota bacterium
CTCCACCGCGTAGCGCACCAGCTCGATCTCCAGCTCGTCGCGTCCGGGGTCCACCCTTCCGAGCCCCGGTCGCGGCTCCTCCTCCCAGTGCCGGGGGTCCACGTCCGGCCCCCCCGAGAGCAGGATCCCGTCCAGGCGCGCCGCCGCCGCCCGGGCGGCCTCTCCGCCGGCGGAGGAGGGGAGGAGCACGGGTACGCCCCCCGCGGCGAGGACCGCGAGCGTGTAGCCGTCCGCCAGGACCTGGCAGCGCTCGCCGATCCCCCTCCGCTCGCGGTGCAGGGTCCAGGTGGTGATGCCGATCAGCGGAGCCGGCATGGGTTCTCCTCGCATCCGTCCTCCGGTCACTGCCGCGACCCGGGCCGGGCCACGGGGCGGAGTATAGCTCCGCCCGCCGGCCCTCCCGCGGAAACCGCCGGCGACGGGCCGCCCGGCGGACCCGGCCCCGCCAGCCCGTAAAAGCATGCTCCCCCGCCTCCCGCGATCTATCCTCCCTTCCATGGAGCCGCTGATCGTGGTGCACGGGGGCAGCAACTCGCCGGAGGAATGGTCGGACGGCTGCATGGCGGCCGCGGAAGCGGGGGCCGCGGTCCTGCAGGAGGACGGCGGCGCCCTCGAGGCCGTGATCGCCGCCGTTCGGATCCTGGAGGACGACGGGCGTTTCAACGCCGGTCGCGGATCGGCGCTCCGTCTCGACGGGCGATCCCTGGAGATGGACGCGGCGGTCATGGACTCCACGGGCGTCCTCGGCGCGGTGGCCGCGCTCCGCGGCTTCGCCCACCCCGTGCTCGCGGCGCGGGAGGTGGCGGATACCCCGCACCTCCTCCTCGCCGGGGAGGGAGCGAACCGATTCGCGGCCCGCCGGGGGCTTCGTCCTCTTCACGACGCGCCTTCCAAGGCTTCCCGGGAGCGCCACGCCCGGGTGATCCGCATGCTCCGGGACCGGTCCTCCCGCCGCCCGGCCTGGAGGGAAGCCGATCTCGAGGCCCTCTGGAACTTCGAGGCCCCCCTGCCCGAGGAGCTCCGCCCCGCGGACACCGTGGGCGCCGTGGCGCGCGCGGCCGATGGGACTTTCGCCGCCGCGCT
>JAOZQC010000286.1 GCA_029932425.1 Planctomycetota bacterium
GACTACCTGCTCCTGCTGGCGGGGGGCTTCTGGCTCTGCCGGCGCTACGGAGCCGCGGCGGGCTGGATGTGGCTCACCGCCTTCCTCACCATCCGATTCGCCTGGGACAACCTGAACCTCGGCCAGGTGAACCCCACGGTGATCCTCCTCGCCACGGCGGGGATCCACCTGGCGGAGACGGACCGGCCCGCCCGGGGCGGTCTCCTCGCGGGCCTGGCCGCGGTGATCAAGTTCACCCCGCTCATCCTCCTTCCGGTGTTCGCGATCCGGCGGCGGTGGCGGGCGCTCGGTTTCTCCCTGGCGGGGATCCTCCTCTTCGGTTTCCTCCTCCCCGCCGCCGTCCTCGGCCCGGGCCTGACGGTGCGGCTCACCCGGGCCATGTGGGAGAGGCAGGGGGGCAAGCTCCTGGCCGAGCCGAGGCCGGCGGATGTCCCCGGGGAGTCCCTCCGGGCCATGAGCTTCCGGCTCCTGGGGCCCCTGCCCCTCCGGAAGCAGAGGCACCGGCTGGACGTTTCCCTGGGGCTTCTCACCGAGGACCAGGCCCTCGTCGCCTACCGGGTCCTGGCCGCGGCCCTCTTCCTGTGGCTCCTTCTTTTCGCCGCCCGCCACCGCGGGGATCGGGAGGCGCCCCTGGTGTGGGGAGCGGCGCTGGCGGCGGCGCTCCTCCTCTCCCCCGAGTCCCGCCAGCCCCACTTCCTGGCCCTGGCGCTCCCCTTCACGGCCCTGGTGATGCTCCTCGCCGCGCGGGGTCTCCGAGGAGGCCGGGCCCGCGCCGCGGCCGCGCTCGCCCTCAGTGCCTTCGCCCTCGCCGCCCTCCCTTCCCGGAGCATCGCGGGCCCGAAAGCCATGCTCTTCTTCGCCGCCGTCTGCGCCACCGGCCTGGCCGCGCTGCTCCTCCTCGCCGCCCTGGCCCTGGCGGCTCCCTTGGCCGCGGAGGATCCCTCCTCCGCCCGGCGGGAGGCCCGTTCCCCCGCGGGTTGAGGGGCCTCTCTCCCCGCCCGGGCGATACCGGTTCCCGCCCCCCGGGGAAGGCCCGGCGATCCCCGCCGGGCGGAACCGTCGCGCGGAGCCGCACCGGAGCCCGCCCCGGGGGCGGAGCCGGGTTCACGCGCTCTTCGTCTCCCGCTTCAGGAGGAACGAGACGGCGTCCGTGCGGCCGAAGGCCCGGGTGAGACGCAGGACCTTGTCCACCTGCCATCCCTCCCGCGCCAGGGCGTTCAGCTCCGCGAAGCACGAGTCGGGAAGCCGCGCCGTGAAGAAGCCTCGCGTTTTCACCTCGAGCTGCCGGTACTCCCATGCCATGGTCCGACCTCCTCCCCCCGCGGCTCTCGTCCCCCTCCGGCCGGGAACCGCCCCGGCGCCGGCCCGGGGATCAGGCGCCGAAGGTCCGGATCCTCTGGGGCCTGCGGACCACGAGGTAGAGCAGGGCCCCGATCCAGTGAGCCAGGACGATGATGAGGATCCAGACGACCTTGTCGTTCCCCTCCGAGGGCTCCTTCGTGGCGCAGTCCACGAGCATCCAGATCCAGAGGACCGTGCCGAGAACGCCGAACACGAAGACGAGCAGCGGAAGCACGATGGCCACGATTGCCATTTCCTCGTCCTTTCCGGCCCGCGTTTCTCATCGGGACACGCGGTCTTCGCCGGATCTAGAGCCCCCTCGCGAACGACGCCCCGGCGGCCAGTTCCTCCGCGGAGTGCCGGGCGTGCACCTCCAGGACCCGGAGCATCCTCGAGGAGATACCCTCCCGGACCGCCGCCCATTCTACTTCGCCGCCGCCGGGCGGGAGGTGGTCCACGCCGCCCACCACGTCGTGAAGGTGGAGGCCCGCGCACCTCGGGCCGTGGCGGGCGAGCCAGGCCGCGGGGTCCGGGCCCCCGACCCTCCCCAGGAGGTGGGCGTGACCCGTGTCGTGCCAGTAGGCGACCCGCTTTCCCGCCGCGTCCTCGAGGAGCAGCTCCACCTCCTCGAGGTCCGGGATCTCGTGGAAGTGCAGCCGGTTCTCCAGCGCGAAGGTGACCTCCGGTTCCGCCCGGGTCAGCTCGAAGAGGCTCCGGGCGGCGGCGGCGAGGTGGCGGTCGCGGAGGGCGGCCCGCTCCGCCCGGGCGGCTTCCCGGTCTCCGGGGAGGGGGTCCCCCGCGGTCACCGCCGCGAGCCACGCCTCCTGGCGCTCCCGGGCGCGCTCCACCTCCACCTCTCCGAGATGGAGCACGATCACCTCCGCCCGGGCCTCGGCGGCGGCGGGAAGGGTGCCCAGCACGGAGGCCACCGCCCGCGCCCGCCGGGCCTCGTCGAGGGAGGCCAGGTCGCGGCTCGGGTCCCCGTCCGTCCAGGGGCCGGCGGTGAGGGGGGCGTGCACGGAGCGGCACCGGATCCGGAGGTCCCGGCAGAGGCGCCCGGCCTCCTCCCGATCCGGCGCGGCCCCCCGGGCCCGGAGCTCCACCGCCTCGTACCCGAGGGCGGCGAGCTCCCGCACCGCGGGACAGAGGGCGGCGTGGCGCCCGTGGTTCCAGGTGGTGCTCACGGCGAGCATCGGGAAAGTGTATCCGAAGCCCGCTCGCCCCCCGGTGAAGTTGTTCCCCCCGCCCGGACGGTCCCCGCCTCGCGCCTCGGCCGGGGTACGAACGGGACCGACGAGACATCGCCCGGGAGCCCCCGCCTCGGGGACGACGCCCGCCGCCGGCCCGGGGCGGTTCGCGGCGGAAGACCGGCGGGGCGGGCCGGAAGCGGGGAGGAGAAGCGGGGAGGAGTCGTCCCCTCGGGGGTCGAAGAAGAGGGGCCCCGAGGGGGTGGGGGACGGGATCCGGCGAGAACCCTGCGTCCTCGCCGGGCGGGCGCGGTAGGCTTCCCTGCGGCCATGGGAACGGATCTCGTCGAAGTCGCGCTTCCCCTGCCCGTCGACCGGACCTACACGTACCGGGTGCCGGAGGGCCTGGCGGAGGAGGCCGTCCCCGGGAGAAGGGTGCTCGTCCCCTTCGGGCGGCGGAAGGGGGTGCGGGGCTTCGTGGTGGGGCGCCCGGAAAGGACCTCGCTCACCGGCCTCAAGGAGGTGGAGGAGTTCCTCGACGACGGGCCGCTCCTCGGCCCCGACGTCCTCTCCCTCTGCCGCTTCACCGCCCGCTACTACGGATGCTCCCTGGGAGAGGCCCTGGACGCGGCGCTCCCCGCGGGGGTGAAGCACGGCCGCGAGGGCCGGAACGTGGCCTGCGTGGAGCTCGCCGTCCCCCCGGAAGAGGCCCTCCGGATCGCGGAGGCGCTGCCGGAGTCGAGGGGGGCCCGGGCCCGCGTCCTCCGGTTCCTGGCCCGGGCGGAGGATCCGCTGCCCGTACCGGACCTCTGTCGGCGCGCGGGAACCTCCCGTTCTCCCGTGGACACGCTGGCCCGGGCCGGCCTCGTCCGGGTCCGGCGGCGCACCCTCCCCGCCGACCCCTTCGCGGGGATCGGCTCCGGAGGGGGCGCCGTCCCCGAGCTCACGGGGGAACAGGCCGCCGCCGTCCGGGAGATCGGCCGGGACGTCCGGGCCGGGCGGTTCGCGGTCTGGCTTCTCCACGGGATCACCGGCTCGGGGAAGACCGAGGTGTACCTCCGGGTCATCGAGGAGTGCATCGCCCGCGGCCGGCAGGCGGTGGTCCTCGTGCCCGAGATCTCCCTCACCCCGCAGACGGTGCGCCGGTTTCGCGCCCGGTTTCCCCGGGTGGCGGTGATGCACAGCGCCCAGGCGGAAGCCGAGCGCCGCGAGTGGTGGCGGGCCGTGAAGCGGGGGGAGGCGGACGTGGTGGTGGGTCCGCGGTCCGCGGTCTTCGCGCCCGTGCCCTCCCTCGGGTTCCTCGTGGTGGACGAGGAGCACGACACGTCCTTCAAGCAGGGCCGGACGCCGCGCTACCACGCCCGGGACCTCGCGGTGGTGCGGGCCCGGGAGGCGGGAGCGGTGGTGGTCCTGGGCTCCGCCACCCCCGCCCTCGAGACCTGGTGGAACGCCCGGACCGGGCGGTACGGGCTCCTCACCCTCTCCGCCCGGGTGGGGGGCGGGGAGCTGCCGCCCGTGGAGATCGTGGACATGGGCCGGGAGATGGCGGAGCGGAAGCGGTTCACCCACTTCTCGCGCCGATTGCGGGCGCTCATCCGCGAAGCGCTGGGCAGGGGCGAGCAGGTGATGCTCTTCCTGAACCGCCGCGGCTTCTCCACCCTGCTCCTGTGCAAGATGTGCGGGGAGAGCCTCCCCTGCGAGCGGTGCTCCGTCTCCCTCACCTACCACCAGGCCTCGGGGCGGGCCGTGTGCCATCTGTGCGGCTTCGAGCGGAGGGTCCCCCCCGAGTGTCCCCGCTGCGGCCAGCCGGGTCTCCTCCACCGGGGGTTCGGAACGGAGAAGGTCGAGGCGGAGATCGCCTCCCTCTATCCCGAGGCCCGGGTGGCCCGGATGGACTCCGACACCATGACCACGCGGGGAGCCTACGAGCGGGTGCTGGGCCGGGTGGGCCGGGGGGAAGTGGACATCCTCGTGGGGACCCAGATGATCGCCAAGGGCCTTCACTTCCCCAACGTCACCCTGGTGGGGGTCGTCGACGCCGACACCTCGCTCCGCTTGCCCGACTTCCGGGCCGCGGAGCGCACCTTCCAGCTCATCGCCCAGGTGGCGGGACGCACGGGCCGGGGAGAGAGGGGAGGCCGGGTGGTGGTCCAGACCTTCCGGCCGGACCAGCCCGCGCTGGTGGCCGCGGCCTCGCACGACTTCCTGGCCTTCGCGGAGGACGAGCTGCGCCACCGGGAAGCCCTCGGCTATCCCCCCTTCGGCCGCGTCCTCCTGGTGGTGGTGCAGGGGAAGAGGGAGAGCGGCGTCCGGGCCCGGGCCCGGGCGGTGGCCGAGCTCCTCCGGGAGGCTCTCGCCCCCGGCGAGGCCCGGGTCCTCGGCCCCGCCATCCCGCCCATCGAGAGGATCAAGGACCGGGCGCGGCGCCAGGTGGTGGTGATCGCCCGGTCCCCGGCGAGCATCGGCCGGGCGGTGTCGCTCCTCCGCCGGCAGCGCCGGGGCGGCCGGGGCACCGACGTCACCCTCGACGTGGATCCCACCT
>JAOZQC010000287.1:0-1737 GCA_029932425.1 Planctomycetota bacterium
GGCGTTTCCTCTCCTTCTCCAGCCGGTCGAGGAGCTCCTCCTGCGTGAGCTTGACGCCCCGGAACGTCTCGTTCAGGGCCTTCGTGGAGCGGATCACCGCCTCCGAGCGGTCCGTGCGCTCCAGGCGGCGCACGATGCGCTCCTGGCCCTCGGCGATGCCCTGGATGGCCTTCGTGCTCTCCCGGAAGGCGCGGGCCAGCTCCTCGAAGGGGCGCATCGCCCGCACGAGCTCGCGCGCGGCCGCGTCGCCCGGCGCGGCGGGCACCCCTCCCTCCGGGACCGGTCCCGCGCCGGGCCGGGCCCAGTCCGGCTTCCGGAACTTCTCCCCCTTCGGGGCCCCGCCCTCTTCCGGCTTTCCGCTCATGGCTCCCATCCCGCCGCCAGGTGCATGCCCACCACCGTCTTGGCGTCCCGGATCCCTCCTTCCCGGATCCGGCGGAGGAGCGCCTCGCGCGGCACGAGGACGTTCCTCATCTCCTCCCCGGCCTCCCGGTCCGGCGTCCCGGCCACGAGGTCCCGCGCCAGGAAGAAGTGCATCCGCTCGTCGAGGATCCCGGGGCTGGGATAGACGAAGCCGAGGGGGTCGATCTTCCCCGCCGCGTAGCCCGTCTCCTCCTCGAGCTCGCGCCGCGCGCACGCCGCCGGGTCCTCCCCGGGCTCGAGCGTCCCCGCCGGGAGCTCCAGCACCTCGGCGTCGATGACGTAGCGGTACTGCCGGACGAGCACCACCCGGCCGTCGGCCAGGAGGGGCACCACCACCGCCGAGCCCGGGTGCTCCACCACCTCCCGCGTGTACTCCCGGCCGTCCGGCCCCCGGAGCCGATCGCGCCGCACCCGGATCCTCCGGCCGTCGTAGATCGCTTCGGAGCGGATCAACCGGGGCCGGCTCACCGGCGCCTCCCTCCGCCGCCGCGCTCCGCCCCGGAGAGGAGGCCGTCCAGCTCGTCCTTCCGGATGGACCGGGGCACCAGGGTCCGCGCGCCGATCCGCACCTCGGCCAGGTCCGGGAGGGTCGCCTCCGCGGAGTAGGCGAGGAGGGCGGTGCCGCGGCGGCCGGGGCCCACCGCCAGCCGCCCCTCCCGCGGCACGCGGGTCGAGAGCCAGACCGCGAGGTAGGCGGGCAGCTTCCCCGCCCGCTCCCGCAGCACCGGCCCCAGGTCCACGGGGGCGAAGCGCCGCCCGCTCCGGTCCACGAGGATCACGGGATCCTTCCGGAGGTCGAGGACCACCGCCTTCTCCGTCCGGTTCAGCGCCTCCAGCAGGACGTAGCGATGGGGTGGACCCGAGGGGAAGAGACGCCCGTCCAGCGCGGCTCTCTCGGCCTCGTCCGCGGCGGGGAGATCGAACGAGGTCTTCAGGATGAGGTCGAGGTCCCCTTCCCGGCGGAAGATGCGCAGCATCCGGCGCGGGAGCCCGCCCGCGGGAGCCGCGGTCTCCCCCCGGCTCTCCCCCCGGGGGAACAGCGCGGGGAAGAGGACGAACCCCTGGAAGAGGGCCAGCACCACCAGGCCCGCGAGCAGCCAGACCGCCATCGAGCTCCGCGGGCGCGCCGGCCGCGAGGCCCCCGGCCGGCGGGATCCGGTCACCGCCCGGGCGATGCGCTCCCCCTCTCCCCCGGCACGAGATCCTCCTTCCGCCGCCGGGCCCGACCCGCCCTCACTTCCTGTCCCAGGAGACCTTCCGGTTCGCGTTGTACCAGCGCCGGGCATCCACCGGGTTCTCGATCTTGACCTGGGG
>JAOZQC010000287.1:1747-5069 GCA_029932425.1 Planctomycetota bacterium
CTGGGGCTGGCGGGGCGGAACCGAGAGCTTGTTCAGCGCTTCCACCACGTCGTCCCCGATGACGTTCCACTTCCGCTCCTGGGTCTGGTTGCTGTTCTGGGCGCCGGAGTAGGTCCCCTCCGAGGCCTTCAGGACCTCCTCGAAGAGCTGCTTGCGGATCTTGCCCGGAGACTTGGCGTAGCCGGAGATGGCCCGCGCCGCCCGGGCGATCACGGCGGACTCCTTGTACTGGAGATACTTGGTGAGCGGCTTCACCGCCTTCGGCGAGGCCAGCTTCCCCAGGGTCTCGAAGGCGTTCTCCCACACGCTCTCGCGCTGGATGGCGGGCTTCCGGTCCAGCTCCCGCTTCAGGACCGCGAGCACCACCACCACCATGTCGTCGCCGATGTCCGCGCACTTCTTCACCATGTACGCGACCACCTCGCCCCGCTTGTCGGTGGCCACCGCCGCCATGGCGGCCAGGATGTCCTTCCGCGCCTTCTTCTCCTCCTGGACCTCCTTCTTCTTGTAGTACTCCACCAGCTTGTCGAGCCCCGCGGTGACCTCCGCCGCCGGGGTCTTCTTGTGGGTCTTCTTGAACTCCTTCGCGAACTCGATGGCCTCGTCGGCGACCGTCTTCTCCTTCTTCTTCCCCTTCGCCGGCGCCGCCGGCGCGAGGAGGAGGAGACCGAGCAGGATGATCAGGGGTTGGCGAGCAACGCGCATGACGAACAACTCCTTTCCGGGCCTGTCGCCCGGTCCGCATCCATCAAACGGAGTGCCACGGCTCCCGGTCGAACCGGGTGAATCCTAGCCCGCATTTCCGCGGAGGACGTACGGTTTTCGGCGGACCCCTCTTTCCCGCCCGGACCGCCGTCCCCCGGAGAGGTCACCCGGCGTCCTCGGGACGGGGCAGGAAACCGCGGTCCCGGGCCCGCCCTCCTTACCCGTGACCGGCGGCGCAGGCGGGGATACCATCCACGGCGTGTCCCTGGATCCCGAACTCGAGCGCTTCCTCGTGCATCTCCAGACCGTGCGGGACGCGTCCCCGCACACGCTCCGCGCCTACGGCACGGACCTCGTGGACCTCGCCCGGTTCCTCGAGGAGCGGGGGATCGAGGAGGCCGCCCGCGTCCAACCCCACGACATCCGTCTCTGGCTCTCGGGGATGACGGAGCGGGGCCTGGCGCCGTCCACCCGGAGCCGCCGTCTCTCCTCCGCCCGGGCCTTCTTCCGGTTCCTCCTCCGCGAGGAGAGGATCGAGCGGAATCCCGCGGCGGCGGTCCGGGGGCCGCGCTCCGCCCGCCGCCTGCCCCACGTCCTGAGCACCGCCGAGGTGGAGCGCCTGCTCTCCGCGCCCGGCCCCTCGGACCGCTTCCGGGTCCGGGACCGGGCCCTCCTCGAGGTGCTCTACTCCACGGGCTGCCGGGTGGGGGAGCTCCAGGCCCTCGACGAGGACGACGTCGACCTCCGGGGAGGCCTGGCCCGGGTGGAGGGGAAGGGGAGGAAGGAGCGCCTGGCCCCCCTCGGCCGCTACGCCGTGGCGGCCCTCCGGGAGTGGCTTCCCCGGCGCCTGGAGCTGGCCGCCCGGCCCGGCGAGAGGGCCCTCTTCCTGAACCGCTTCGGCACGCGACTCTCCACGCGGTCCGTGGCCCGTCTCCTCGGCAAGTACATCCTCCGGGCGGGGCTCGTCCGGAAGACCTCGCCCCACACGCTGCGCCACTCCTTCGCCACCCACCTCCTCGACGCGGGGGCGGACCTGCGCTCGGTGCAGGAGCTTCTCGGCCACCGGAACCTGGAGACGACCCAGATCTACACTCACGTGAGCGTGGAGCGGATGAGGAAGATCTACGACCGCGCCCACCCCCGGAGCTGAGCCGTCCCGCGGGGCGGGCAGCCGGAAAAAAGCTCCGCCCCCTCCGGGGCCCGGACTACGCTATCGCCCCGCCGGCCGACCCCTTCGTCTAGCCAGGTCCAGGACATCAGATTTTCGATCTGAGAACACGGGTTCGAATCCCGTAGGGGTCGCCACTTCCTGCCGCAAGGACTCACGACGATCCGGAGGGGTAGGGGGGCCCGACCGGGTCGGTCGACCGTGCCGGCTCCCGCGTCTCCTTCCTCCGGCGCAGGAGGATCCGGACCGCGCGCGGGTGGGATCCCCCGCTCCAACGGGTGGAGCACCCCTCCCCCCGGACGGCCCGGCAACGCTCCCGTCCGGATCGCCGCCGGGGACGGCGGATCCCCCGGGAACCGCGCTCCCGGACGGGGAGAGCGGGCTCAGTTCTCGCGGAGCACGTGGTCGTCGTACTCGATCTCGAAGCGGAGCTTGTGCTTCGCCTCCTCCTGGGCCAGGCCCAGGAGGATCTCCCGGAGCTCCTCGTCGTCGGTGGCCTCCGCCAGGTCGGTGTAGAGCTGGAACGCCTTCTTCTCGGCCTTCATGGCCACCACCAGGGCGCCCTGGTAGTCCTCCACCGCGTTCGGCGCCTCCTCCACCAGGTAGTCCCCGATCTTCAGGTCGAGGATCCGCTCCTTCGCCGGGAGGAGCTTCCGGCCCTCCTTGATGGCCAGGAGCTTCGCCTTGTGCCCCCTCTCCTCCCGGGCGAAGTCGAGGAAGATCGCCTTCATCCGGGGCCGGTCCATCCGTCCCGCCAGCTCGGTGTAGAAGTCCGCCGCCTCCTCCTCGTTCCGGATCGCAAAGTCCAGCACGGCGTCCACGCTGTCGAATTCCACGGGCACCTCCGATTCGTCCCCGGGCTCCCCGCCGGCCTTCCGGCCCGACGCCCGGAGTCTAGCCTGCAATTCTCCTCCGGACGCACGGTTTTCGGCGGATCTCGCCGCCCACGGCGCCGCACCCCCGGCGTTCCGATACCTTCGCAGGGCTCGCGGATTCGGCGGGCGGCGAGGACGGGCCGGCCGCGGAGGGCGGCCGGCGCGGGAGGAACCGCCTCCCCCGGCGAAAGGGGGACGGCGCAGGCGGGACCGCGCCGCGGATCCTCGCGATCGGCCTCCGCGGGACGGGGGTGCATCCCACGACGTACGGACGCCCGCGGATCGATTCGCCACGCCGGGGCCGGGTCGACTCTCCGCGGCGCCGGGCCCCCGCCGGCGATCCCCCCCGCGAACGGTCCGGACCCGGCGGGGCGCCGTCGCCCGCACGCCCGGTGCGGAGTGCGGTCGGACGCCGGCCTTTCCCGAGCGCACGGACCTCGAAGGAGACGCCGGCCCGGGCTCCCGATCAGTGGTAGTCGTGCGTCCCGAGCACCACGGGGACCCCCGTCTTCTCCTCGAGGATCGCCGCGAACTCCTCGGGCGTTCCGGAGGGGCACGGAGGGCGGGCGCCGAC
>JAOZQC010000288.1 GCA_029932425.1 Planctomycetota bacterium
ACACCTGGCCAGGCAACGTGCGTGAGCTCGCCAACGCCATCGAACGCGCCATGGCCACCTGCCCCACCGACCACCTGGACGAGGACTGCTTCGATTTCCTCCTGGCGCGGCGGGCCCGGGAGGCGGACTGGACGGTCCCCACGGACGTCTCCCTCGCGGAGCTGGAGAAGCAGGTGATCCCCGCCGTGCTGGAGAGAACGGGGGGCAACGTGAAGGCGGCGGCCGAGGTGCTGGGCATCGACCGTTCCACCCTCTACGACAAGCTGAAGCGGTACGGCATTCCGCGCCGGAGCAGGAAGGGAGCGGGCTGATGCCGGTGCGGTCCGGCCCCGAGGGCGGGCTCACCGGTGGAGGACGGGAATCACGCCGAGGCCGGGGATCCGCTCCCAGCGCACCTCCCGGCGGCGGCGCCGGCCGGGCCGGGCCAGGATCCCCGCGACGGCGGCCGCCAGCACGGCGACCAGGGGCAGGAGCACGAGCGACGCCAGCCCCACGTTGGCCGCGACCAGCCAGAAGGTTCCGCTTCCCAGGGTTCCCGGCATCCGCCACCTCCGGCGGCCCGCGTCTCACCCGCGGGTCGATTCCCCGTGCGGCAAACCCCGTGCGCGGGAGAGGGTGCAGGGCGCAACCATCATGTCTCCCGCTACTTGGGTCGATTCCCCACCGGGACCCGGGGCCTGCGAATGTCGGGATTCCCGCCACGGCGATCCGGAAACCCCACGGATCCCTCGCCCCGTGCGCCGGAGCGGGCGGAGCGTTGTGCCATAATGCGGACCCCACGGGAGAGGACCGTCTCGGATGACCGCGCCCCGCATGCCGGATCGGAAGGAGAAGCGGCGGACCGGTCACCGCGGCACCGCCTTTCTCCACAGCCTGGGGTTCCGGGTATCCCTGGTGGTGGGCCTGGCCTTCGCCGCCGGGCTCGCCCTCCAGCTCTATCTCTCCATGGAGCACCACATCAACGCCCTCCTCAAGCTCAAGAAGGAGGAGGCGACGCTCGTCTCCGACACGATCAAGCAGAGCCTCGCCCAGGCCATGCTCCAGGGAGAGCGGGGGCGGGAGACGATCCAGCGCGTGATCAAGGACGTGGCCCGCCGGGAGGAGATCGAGCGGGTCCGCGTGTTCAACGCCGTGGGCGACATCCGGTACGCCTCCGACCCCGCGGAGCGGGGGCGCACGGTGGACAAGGAGGCGGAGAACTGCAAGCAGTGCCACACCGGCTCGGAACCGCCGGACCCGCAGGCCTTCACGGACCGGAGCCGCTTCTTCTACACGCCGAGAGACTCCAAGGGATCGAGGTACCGGGTGCTGGGAGTCATCAACCCCATCCGGAACGACCCGGAACGGGGTTGCGTGGAGTGCCACCGGGGGCAGTCCGTGCTCGGCGTCCTCGACGTGGTGGTCTCCCTGAAGAACCTGGACGAGGAGATCGCCGGCCACCGGGGCCTCCTCCTGGCGGCGGGCATCCTCGGCGTGGCCGGCGTGGCGCTGGTGGTGGGCATCCTGATCCAGCTCCTGGTCCACCGGCCCGTGGGGAAGCTCCTCGACGGGGTGCGCAAGGTGGGAAGCCTGGACCTCGACTACCGGATCCCCGCGGACCGGAAGGACGAGCTCGGCAACCTGGCCCGGGCGTTCAACGACATGACCGCGAGGCTCCAGCAGGCCCAGGCCCGGATCCGGGAGTTCACCGACCGGCTGGAGGAGAAGATCTCGGAGAAGAGCGCGGAGCTGGAGAAGGCGCAACGCCAGATGCTCCGGTCGGAAAAGATGGCCGCCATCGGACAGATGGCGGCGGGAGTGGCCCACGAGATCAACAACCCGCTCACGGGGGTGATCACCTTCGCGCACCTGCTCCGCCGGAAGACGGAGCCCGGATCCCCGGAGCAGGAGGACCTGGACACGATCATCACCGAGGCGGAGCGCTGCTCGAAGATCGTCCGGGGGCTCCTCGACTTCGCCCGGGGCGGCCAGCTCGTGCGCTCGGAGGCGGACGTGAACCGGCTCCTGGACCGCACCCTCGCCCTCGTGGAGAACCAGGCCCTCTTCCACAACATCGAGGTGGTGCGGGAGTACGATCCGGACCTCCCCCTCGTCCCCCTCGACCAGGACCGGATCCAGCAGGTCGTCCTGAACCTGGTGGTGAACGCCGCGGAGGCCATGGAGTCCGGGGGACGTCTCACCCTGAGGACCGGGGTGACCCGGACGGACGGCGCCGCCGAGCTCCGCATCGAGGTCCGGGACAGCGGTCCGGGCATCGACCCGGAGGTCCGCTCGCGCGTGTTCGATCCCTTCTTCACCACCAAGGACGTGGGGAAGGGCACCGGCCTGGGCCTGGCCGTCTCGTACCGCATCGTGGACGATCACGGGGGGCGGATCGCGGTCTCGTCCCCTCCGGGGGAAGGCGCCAGCTTCACGGTGATCCTCCCGATCCGAGAGGAGAACCCCGAGTCATGAAGCTGCCCGCCCGGGTCCTGGTGATCGACGACGAGGGGACCGTCCGGAGGTCCTGCGAGCGGATCCTCGCGGAGGAGGGGATCGAGGTCCGGTGCGCGTCCCGGGGCGAGGAGGGACTTCGCGTCCTCGACGACGCGGGCCTGGAGGCGGTCATCCTGGACATGAAGATGCCCGGCCTGGACGGGCTCTCCGTTCTCCGGACGATCCGCGACGCCCGTCCCGGGTTGCCGGTGCTGGTCATCACCGGTTACGCCACCCTGGACATGAAGCGGGAGTGCCTCGGCACCGGGGCCTCGGCCTGGCTGGCCAAACCCTTCGGCCCCGACGAGCTCCTCGACGCCCTGCGACGGGCGATGGAGGCCTGATCTTGGACAAGGCAAGCATCCTGGTGGTGGACGACGAGAAGGTCGTCCGGGACTCCCTCACCCGCTGGTTCGGCGAGTACGGCTACCGCGTGAGCACGGCCGGGAGCGGGAAGGAAGCCCTCGGCCTCCTCTCCGAGAGGCCCTTCGACGTGATGCTCGTGGACATCAAGATGCCGGGGATGGACGGCCTGGAGCTGCTCCGGCGCACCCGGGAGGCCGTGCCGGACGCGGTGGTGATCATCATGACCGCGTACGGCACCGTGGACTACGCGGTCCAGGCCCTGAAGCAGGGGGCCTACGACTTCGTGAAGAAACCCTTCGATCCGGACGATCTCGCCCGGCTCGTGGAGAAGGCCCTGGAACACCGCGGCCTGGTGGCGGAGAACATCCAGCTCAAGCGCTCGCTGGACCAGGTCTCCCAGTTCGATGACATCGTGGGCGACAGCCCCGAGATGCGGGACCTCCTCGAGATGGTGCGGAACGTGGCGGAGACGGACTCCACCGTGCTCATCGTCGGGGAGTCCGGCACGGGCAAGGAGCTGATCGCCCGGGCCGTCCACGCCGCGAGCCCCCGGCGCTACATGCCGATCGTCCCCGTATCCTGCGGGGCCCTTCCCGACACGCTCGTGGAGTCGGAGCTCTTCGGCCACGAGAAGGGCGCCTTCACCGGGGCCCAGTACCGGAGGAAGGGCAAGCTCGAGCTGGCGGACGGGGGCACCCTCTTCCTGGACGAGATCGGCGAGATCAGTCCCAAGACCCAGGTCGACCTGCTCCGCGTCCTGGAGGAGCGCGCCTTCACCCGGCTGGGAGGTCACGAGGTCATCCACGTGGATTTCCGGCTCATCACCGCCACCCACCGGGACCTCGAGCAACGGGTGGCGGAGGGCAAGTTCCGCCAGGATCTCTTCTACCGCCTGAACGTGGTGACCCTGCGCTGCCCGCCCCTCCGGGAGAGAACCGGCGACATCCCCCTGCTCGCCGAGCACTTCATGAAGAAGCTCTCCCGGCAGATGAGCCGCCGGTTCGAGCTCATCGAGCCGGAGGCCATGGAGCTGCTCCAGCGCCATCCGTGGCCGGGAAACGTGCGGGAGCTGGAGAACGCCATCGAACGCGCGATGGTGGTGGGCACCCCCCCCGCGATCCGGGCCCGGGACCTGCCGGTTCCCGGTCCCGCGGGCGGGGAGGGTGCCGCCCGTCCCGGGGGGACCTCGCTGGCGGCGGTGGAACGGGAGCACATCCAGCGCATCCTCCTGAAGCACCGCGGGAACGTCACGCGGGCGGCCCGGGAGCTGGAGATCGACCGGGTCACTCTCTACAACAAGATCAAGAAGTACGGACTCCGGCGGGAGTGAGCCCTTGCCCCGGTTGACGCTGGTGACCGCGGGGCCGCTGGGAAGGGGCTACCTGGAGCGACTGGCCTGGCGCCTCTCCACCGTCCTCCCCCACGCGGTGATCGTGGCCGGCGCCCCCCTGAACCTCTCCCCCGCGTGGGACCCCGAGCGCGGGCAGTATCACTCCACCCGGATCCTCGAGCTCCTGGCCCGGGGGGAGACGGGGGAGGAGGGCAGCCGCACCCTGGGTGTGGTGGGCGAGGATCTCTTCGTCCCCATCCTCACCTTCGTCTTCGGAGAGGCCCTCCTCGGCGGTCCCGCCGCCGTGTTCTCGCCGGTGCGCCTTTCCCCCACCTTCTACGGCCTGCCCCGGAACAAGGATCTCCTCCTCGAGCGCTCCCTGAAGGAGGCCCTCCACGAGCTGGGCCACACCTTCGGGCTCTACCACTGCCCCCGCGACTGCGTCATGCGCGCTTCCGCGAACGCGGACGAGGTGGACCTGAAGCCGGCGCGTTTCTGCGAGGCCTGTGCGCGCGCGCTCCCGGCCTGACCGGCCCCGGCCCGCGCCCCCGCGTTCCCCGCCCCGGCGGCCTCCGGAGGGAGATCGGCGGAGCGGGCGGGAGCCGCCCCCTCGCGGATCGATGACGGGGAACCGCGCCGCCGGGGGCGGCGGGATGCGCCGGGAGCCGTGCGTTCGGACGGGAGAGCCGCGGGCTACTCCGCCTCCTCGTACACGGACAGGTGGCGCGCGGCGAAGCCGAAGGCCAGGAAGCCGATCGCCACGAGCATGCCGGTGATGGCGATCTCCTGCCAGGACGGGAAGTAGGGGACGCCGGAGCTTGCCTCGAACGCGGTGAGGCTCACGTTCCACCGGTTCATGATGAAGCCGAGCACCACCAG
>JAOZQC010000289.1 GCA_029932425.1 Planctomycetota bacterium
AGCCCCGGCGGGCAATGTCACGCCGGTCCTCATGCCCCGGGCGGGCAACACGATGGAAGAGGGGACGATCACGGCCTGGCGCGTCGGTCCGGGCGATTCAATCGAACTCGGGCAGATCATCTTCGACGTCGAGACCGGTAGCCTCCGCCCAGGCCTCGGCCACCGCCAGGAGGTTCTGTCGCTTGCCGGTCTTCACGAGCTCCTCCGCGGCGAGGATCCGGCCCACCACGTCCGGGGCCCGGCGTACGGCGCGGAGGAGCATCTTGTCCCCCGGGTTCATTTCCAGGCGGTGCACCACGGAGCCGTCGGGATCGATGCGGACCTGGAGCGGGGGCGCGGCCATGGGGAAGACGAAGACGTGGTTCCGCTCGGAGACGGCCACCGTCCGTCGTTCCCACGTCTCGTCCGGGCGCTCCCAGGCGATCACGAGGTCGAACGCGAACGGTCCCGGCGCCCCGGTCTCGTCCTTCTTCTTCGGCGAGAGCTTCTCCTCCGGGACCTGCTTCTGCACGAGGGTGAAGGTGCCTTCCCCCTTCTCGGGGTCGTGAGCGAAGGTCACCTTCAGGTCGGGGAAACCCTTCCGGTAGAACCACTGCTCGAAGAAGCGGACGAGCGAGCGCCCGGAATGCTCCTCCATGACGCGGCGGAAGTCCCCCGTCTCCACGGTGCGACCGGAGTAGCGGCGGAGGTAGTCGTGCACCGCGGGCCAGAACACCTCGTCGCCGAGCTCCCTCCGCAGCATGTGGAGCCGGATCGCTCCTCCGGGATAGAGGTGCCGGTCGTACATGTCCCAGCTCGAGTTGTAGACCCGGGTGACGATGGGGCGCTGGTAGCGGGTGTCGGCCTCCTTCATGTAGCGGCGGGCGCACTGGAGAAGGTCGTAGCGGAACGCGTCGTCTCCCTCCTTGTCCTCGTACCAGAGGGCCTCCGTGTAGGTGGCCCAGGACTCCTTCAGCCAGGCGTGGGCGAAGTCGCGGATCACCACCGCGTCGCCGAAGTAGCTGTGGGCCATCTCGTGGACGTTGACGATGTCCGTGAAACGGACGAGGTCCTTCGCCAGGATCTCGTCGGCGACGAAGAAGTCGTCCCAGCTCACGAGGGAGATGTTCTCCATGGCGCCGCCGAAGGCGGGAAGGGCGAACTGGTAGTACTTGGGGAAGGGGAAGGGGTTGCCCATCTTCTCCTGGAGCCAGCCCATGATCTCCGGCGTGCGCCCGAAGCTCCGGCGGAGGTTCTCCGGCGTCACCCGCCCCTTCGCCCCGAAGTAGGCGATGGGCCGGCCCTCGAAGGGCTCGTCGTCCACGCGCACGAACTCCCCCACGGTGAGGCAGAGGAGGTAGCTCGGACAGGGGAAGTCCAGGCGCCAGTGGGCGGTCTTCGTCCCGTCCCCGTTTCTCTCCTCCGACTCGAGGACGCCGCCCGCGAGGATCACCATCTCCTCCGGGGCGGTGAGGTGGAAGGAGAGCGTGGTGCGCACCGCGGGCTGGTCCACGCAGGGAAGCCAGTACCGGGCGCGCTCCGTCTCGTGATCGGTGGCGACCCAGGACGCCCGGTCCGGGTACTCCGCGTCCGGCCCGGAGAAGACGAGGCCGCTCCGAGGGTGATCCACCCGGTAGGCGATCCGCACCTCCCGCGTCTCCCCCCTGGCGAAGGGCTCTTCCCAGAGGACGGTGATCCGGCGGCCGTCGACCTGGGCGGAGAGCGCCCGGCCCGCGGGGTCTTTGACCTCCACGTCGAGCAGGTCGCAGGCGTCGAGAACGAGCTTGCGCTCCCCCGGCCGGTTGGCGACGACCCGGGTGACCACCACTCCCTCCGCGGAGCGGGCGGGGATGTCGAAAGACAGGGTGAGGTCGAGGTGCTTCGGCTCCAGGCCGAGGTCGGGCGGGTAGTGACTCTCCGCCCCGGGAATGGTGAAGTCGCCGCGCTCGCCCGCGCATGCCCGGCCGTGAACGAGATCGAAATCGGAGAGGAGCATGGGACCGCCTCCGGAACATGGGAAGGCCGGATTGTAGGTCACCGCCCCCGGCTCTCCCGCAAAAGCGGCGGACGGACTTGTACTACTGACCTTCCGAGTCTCCGCGCGGCTCGCGGATTCGGGAGGAGTACGCGCCGAAGGGGCCCGCCGCCGGGCGGCAAGCAAGGGGAGGCTGCGGTAAACGGCCGGCGGGGGAGGATCCCGGCGAAAAAAGACAGCGCAATCGCGCCCGCGCTGTGTGTTCCCCACAACCATGAGCCGCGGAAAAGTCGAGTCGTGGACGGATCGTGATGACCGGCTACAATCCCAAGGGTATCCGCGGAGAACGATGATGCGAATAGGGAACTGGCTTTTCCTGCTGGAAAAGGATCGGGATTCCGCCTGGGAAACCTTGTGGACCTCCCTTTCCGCCGTCCCCCGCGGCGTGGCGTTGCGGCACCGGCTGCCTTCGAGGCTGGTGGAGGAGGAAGCCGTGCCGGAGGCGGTGATCCGGCTGATGCGCGACACGTCCCCGCTCCGAACGGTACGGTCCACGACCGAGCTCTCCTCGTTCCTCTGGGGCTATCTGCGAAACGTGACGCGGGAGATCCTCCGGAACGAGCACCGTAAACGTGAAGCGACGCTGGCACTCGCGAAAGGTTCCTCCGCCCCCCCCCCGGCAACCTGCCCGGACTGCGGTACCCGGCCTCACGAAGAAGCAGGCCGGAGCCCTGCGGCTTTATCGGGAGGGGAAGAGGATCTCCGAGATCGCGCGGGAGCTGGGCATCGGATGGAGCGCGGCCAGGGGAAGACTGGAGCGGGCCGCCGCCCACTTGGACGCCGGATCGGGGAGCGAGCCGAGTAAGGACCGGCAGATGGATGAGAGACGGCACGCCCGGATCAAATGGGCCCTTCGCTACCTCCAGCTTGGTCGGTTATGAGAACTTTGCAGGGTAGCTTCGTCGTCTTCGCAATAACGGCTGCCATGGCGCTCGCCGCCTCTGAGAAGGCGGATGGCGGGTCCTACATACTCAGGGGAAGGGTGAATGGAACCGCGAGCGTTGCCCCTGATGGCATCGTCGGGTGGATGAACACCTCAGAGTACGGTAGTGATACTTTCCGGTGGAACGACGTGAACAAGGAGTACGAGATCTACGATGGCGCCTCCGGCCAGTTTGTCGGTGAGTTCATTCTGACGAAGCCGAACGGTCCCCCACCTCCCGACTACTTCGTTCAGTACTACGACCGGTTCGGCCAGCCGGACGGAACCGGAACCTGGGACAAGGCTTCTTGAGGGCCATTCTCCCCAGAGAGGATGGATCGCACGAACAGTGTGTCTCTCTCGGGCGTAAGGTAACCTGTTGGGGATCGTCGGGGCTTCGGTGAACCGCGATTGCGGCGAACGCTGGACCCGGGCCATCGGGAGAAGGATTGACAGCGCGGTCAAGCCCGCAGCCCAACTGCAACGGGCAGGTCCGCACTGTCTTCTTCGCCGGGGGGGACAGATTCTCCTCCTCCGGCAGCGTTGCGCGGCCGCCCCTCTTCGCCGCGTGCTCCCGGCGAATCCGCGAGCCGTGCGGAGCTTTGGAGGGTCAGTGGTACGAACCCGCGATTCGGCAGTGGGTTTGATTCTGCGGGAGCGAGGACCATGTCGGGAAGAATCGTGGCGATCATCCTCGCGGCGGGCGTTCTCCTTTGCGCGGGGCTCACCTCGATGCTTCTCCACCAAGAGGTAGAACCCGGTTCTTCTCCCCCCGAGAGAACCGACTTCCCTTCGGCATCCGGGACGCGGGTTGCCGGCTCCGCTCCCGGCGGTCCGGGTGCGGCCAGGCGGACGAACTGTCCGCCGGTCCGGATCGAGGGGAAGGTGGTCGATGGAGGCGGAACCCCGGTTCCTTGGGCGAAGGTCATTTCCCAGGACCGGTTGATGACATGGACCGGGGAGGAGGGAACCTTTGCCTGGGAGCGCCCGTTGCCGGCCAGATTGAGAATCGTCGCTGCCGGCTTTCGTCCGCGTGAGATCGCCATCCCCGAGTCCGGGACGCGGCACGTCGATCTGGGCGAGATCCATCTGGAAGGTGCCGCCGATGCGGTCATCCGGGTGCGACGTTATCTGGGCGAACCTGTGGGCGGCTGCGTCGTGAGCTGGTGCCTGCCCCGCCCCCCGGATTCCTCCTTCAATACTCGCCGGGTTCCTCCGATTCCGGACGAGCGATGGATCGCGATCGGGACAACGGATGCGGAGGGGCGTGTGACCGCGTCCGGGCTTCCGGTCGGCCGGCCGCTCCTCCTTCGGGTCGAAGGAGCGGACGGCACTCTGTCTGTGGAAGGACCCGTGATCATCGGCGTGCGGACGGGGAACTTCGTAGAACTGCGCATTCCCTTGCTTCACCTCTTGACGGTGGAGTGCGGGCTTGCCCTGTCACGCTCCGAACCCCGGCCGCCGCTCACGATCGAACGGATCGATGGTCCCCCGGGGGGACGGTGGATCCGGAGGCTGGCGAACACGGGTGGTCCGGCCCGGCTGCGCCTACCGGCCGGCACCTACGTCATCGCCTGCAATGTGGGGGGAAGTCGGTATGAGAAGAGAATCCTTCTCACGGAGGGTCGCCGCATCGATCTGGATGTCGGGATGCCTGCGGTCCTGCGTCTCAGAGTCGTGGGACCGGAAGGGAAGCCGGTACCGGAGTTCCGGGCGGTGGCCGTCACCGGTTCCGCCTCCGGTCCCGCGGCTCTCCGGGCATTGTTCGCTGATCCGGCGCGACCGGTGATCGGCAAGGACGGGCGCGTGGTTCTGCGAGTTCCCGCCGCGAAGGGGGGCCCCGCCGGCTTCACCATCCTGATCCGCGCTCCCGGGATGGCTCCCGCGCAGGAGTACCTCGAACTGGGCTCGGCACGGACCGAGCGGGAAGTGTCCGTCTCCCTCGCCCGCGGCGTGCGGATCGCAGGAACGGTGCGGGAGTCTCCTCCGGGAGGTGAGGTGCGGCTCTACTACCTTCGCTCGGAAAGCGGTTCCGGGTGGCCGGACGAAGCCGCCCCTTTGGTCTCTCGCGCTCCTCTGGGTGCGGATGGAAGCTACGAGTTGGACG
>JAOZQC010000290.1 GCA_029932425.1 Planctomycetota bacterium
TCCGGGGGGCCAGGCTGCGGGGGAGCCGGATCGAGCGGGTGATCTCGATCCGTCCGCCGCGGGCCGTGACGCGCTGGACCACGGGAGATCCCTCCTCTCCCACGGGGGCGGGCCCGGCCTCCGCCTTCCACCCCGCGGGCAGCTCCACGACGAGGTGGACCCGTTCCAGCGCGGGGGCGGGCAGGAGGACCGGGGTGCGGCGGTCGAGTCGCGGAGGAGGCAGGGCGAACGACGGGGGCACGCCCGGCCCGGCGCCGAGCTCGAGGAGGACGCGGTCCCGCACGCGGTCCGCGGCCTTGCCGCCCCCCACCGTGAGCTTCGCCGAGAGGCGGTCGTCGGCCAGGTGGGTGACCAGGAAGGACTGGACCTTCAACCCCGGAAGCAGGTGGGCGGCCAGGCGGTCGAACATGCGCTTGCGGGCGGGGGCGTCCGTGAGCGCGGCGGGGTCGAGCCACGCGCCGCCCGCGGTGAGGCGGACCTCCCCGGAGAGGCGGCCGTCCGTCCCCAGGCGGAGGCGGCCGCCCGCGTCGAGGACGGCGCCGCCCGGTCCCGGAGAGAAGACGGTGAGGGATCCGTCCGGGCCGCGGCCCAGGAAGAGGCGGCCGGCCCAGGGGGCGCGGGGCCGGATCCGTCCCTCCAGGGGATGGAAGCGAGGGGCTTCCGCGCCCTCCCCGAAGCGAAGGGTGATCGCCCGGAAGGCGGCGTCGGAGGGGACCTCCGGGTCGCGGAAGGCGGCGTCCACCGCCACCTCGGGGACCACGTGGAGGTCGAGGCTCCGCGCCAGGGCCGCGAAGAGGGCGGCGGCGTCCAGGGTCGTGCCGTAGTTCGTGAGGAAGATCTCGGGCGCGGGGGGGGCGGCCGCCGTCCGGCGGGCCCGCTCGGAGTCCACGAGGCGGAAGACCGCCTTGAGCTTGGCGGCCAGGCGCGCGAGCCTCTCCCGGGGGTCTGCCGCGCCCTTCACCGCGCGGGCGGCGAAGCGGCGCAGCGCCTCGGCGGGGACGGCGGCGGCCTCCACCCGGTCGAGGAGGCGGGCGGTCCAGGTCGCCTCGTCGGGACAGGTGGTGAAGACGAACCGCCCCGCCCGTCGGGGCCAGGGGGCGGCGGCGGGCTCGTCCGGGGCGGGGGGCAGGTCGCGGAACCGGTACCTGCGGGTGAGGAGCGCCTTCCCCCCGCGCTCGGCACGGAAGACCTCCTCCGTGGCGGCGGCTCCGGTGAGGCGGTGGCGGTAGGTCACGCCCTCGGGGAGGGTGACGGTGACGACGCGCTCCAGGACAGGGTCCGGACCCCGGAGGCGGAGGTCCGCGGAGAACCAGGGGTCGGCGCCCGGCCTCGTGATCACCTCGTAGTCGAGATCGAGGACCGCCCCTTCGTCGATGCCGCTGAAGGAGAGGATCCGCTCCCGCCAGGCCGCATGGCGGGGCCAGCCCGCCACGTCTCCCGGGGAGGCGAGGTTCCGGGCGTAGGGGGGGACGGGGAGCACGGCGCCGCCGGGGAGCCGGGTGCGGGCGGTGTGCACGACCACGCGGTCGACGCCCTCGCGGTAGCGGATGCGGGGGTCGGCGTAGCGGCGAATGGCCCGCCGGGAGAGGATCCGCACCGACCGGCGGAACCGGCGCCGCGTGGTGCCGTCCGGCTCGAGGGTGAAGTCCTCGGCCTGGGACTCCACCACCGCGTCGGGGTGTTCCGCCTTCTCCGGGGCGGCCGGGGAGACGGCGGGAGCCTCCGGGGGCTCGCCCGGGAGGCAGACCAGGCGCTCGCGGGCGAGGGCGGCCGCGGCCTCGAGCACCTTCCGGAAACCGGGGTAGGCGGCCGGGGAGACGATGTGATGCGGGACCCGGAGGGTGAAGCGGACGAGCACCTCGCCTCCCTCCTCCGTCGCGGAGAAGGTGAGGGAGGCGGCTTCCGTCTCGATGCGGCGGGGCCTGGGGAGGCTCGCCACCTTCCAGCCCTCCGGGATGCGGATCCGGTCCTCGTAGCGGACGAGTCGCGTGGCGCGGAGGCGGAGACCGTACCGGCGCTTCTTCTCCTTCGGCGGGGCGAGGAGGTCCGGCATGAGCCACTTGCCGAGGGGATGGCGGAGGAGCGGGAGCGGGAAGAGGACGATTTCCGGAGACCCGACCCCGTACCGGGGCACCACCGCGGACAGGGAGGCGCGGGCGTCGCGGGAGTAGTCGAGGGGATCCGTGTACGTGAAGGAGAGGATCCGGGTGCCCGGTCCCAGGGCCAGGACCTCCTCCACGTCGCCGAGCCGGAGGGGCCGGGGACGGCGGTGCAGGTAGCGGCGGAGGTAGGTCCCCGGGTAGCCCCGGAGATCGAACCGGAGATCGGTGTACAGGGAGAGGTCCGGGCCCGCGAGGCGGGACTCGGCGCGGATCCGGAGGGAGTTCGCCTCCGGCGGAAAGTAGGGGGAGAGGGCGAGGCCGGTGCCCTCGGGGGTCCCCACCACCACGCCCTGAAGGGCCTCCCGGCTGGACCAGAGCTCGCGGGAGACGGGGGACCAGGTGGGGTCGAGCAGCCGGAAGGTCCCGTCCGGGCGCCGCAGGGCGCACACCGTGTGGTTGAACTGATCGGCGGGGATGTCCTCCACGCGGGGCCCGGCCATGGTGAGCGTGGGGTAGGCCTCCATCCCGAGGGCGCGGAGCATGGTGATGAGCATCCCCGCGATGTCCTTGCACACGCCGCCCCGATCCCGGAAGGTCTCGATGCCCCGGTGGAGGGTGAAGCCCTCGCGGGGTCCCCGGCTCGTGCCCACGTACCGGATGTGGTCGGAGACCCAGTGCAGGCAGGCCGCGATCTTCGCCTCGTCGTCCGGGAGGTCCCCGGTGATCTCCGCCACCTTGGCCCGGATCGCGTCGTCGGCCTCGAACTGCCGCTCGTTGGCGCGGAAGAACCACCGGGACTTCTCCTCCCAGGAGGGGACGGTGGCCAGCACCACCTTGGGAATGCAGTCGTCGCGGGAGACCATGGAGGACTCGCCCTTCAGGGCGGGCACGTTCTCCGCCTCGAAGGTGTAGATGTCGGTCTTCTCCCCGTGCCAGAGGGAGGCCCGGAGCGCCCCGTGGTAGACCTCGAACTGGAGCGGCTTTCCCCGGGGCAGGTGGACGGAAAACCGCTTCCGGAAAAGCGGGCGGCCCTCCTGGAAGCGCTCCACCTGGAACCAGTGCCCGGGCATGGGGGGGACGAGGCCCTCGCCGGTAAGGGGAGCGGGACTCGCGTTCCCCGCGAGGTAGGCGATGTTGTAGCCGATGCGGCGGGAGCGGACCTCCACCGCGTCGCCCACGTGGAGCCGGGGGAGCGAGAGGGAGAGCTGGCGGGCACCCCAGAAGATCATCCCCTGGCGGGCGGGCTGGCTCACCACGTCCGCCACGGAGACCTCCTCCACGGCGCCGCCCCGGCGGTGGATGCGCACCCGGTCGAGGGAGACCCGGTAGGTGTTCGGGTCATACCGCTCGCGGAGGACGCATTGCGACTTCACCCCGGCGTCGGTGAGGATCTTCACGACGCGGAGGCGCTCCGTGAGCGCGAGACCGCTCTCCCGGACGTGCACGTCGTCCTCCGCGAGCACCACGACGACGGCGGCGTTCCCGTGGTCCTTGGCGGCGCCCGCGGCGGCGATGAGATCCCGGATCTCCTCCGGGGTGGCGGGGGAGGGAGGCGCGCCGCGGGCGGAGGACGGGACGGCGGCGAGCAGGAACAGGGCGCCCAGGAGGGCCGGAACGCGTCTCGGCATGGGGTGATCTCCGGGTCGGGGAAGAACGCTCCTCCGACACTACCGAACCCGGGGCGGCTGCGCTACGATCCGGTGATGGCCCGGCGGCGCCTCACCGCGAGATCCGCGAACCTCCTGGAACTCTACGAGCTGTCCGTACAGGCTCCGGAGGCGGAGGTGGACTTCCTCCGCCGGGCGTACCGCGAGCACCGGGGCCGACTCCCCCGTCACCTGCGCGAGGACTTCTGCGGAACCGGGCTCGTGGCGGTGGAGTGGGCGGCCCGCGGGAGGCGCTACACGGCGGAGGGCTTCGACATCGATCCTGTTCCGCTCCGGCGGGGCCGGACGCGGCACCTCCCGCGGCTGGGCGAGGGAGCGGGACGATGCGTCCTGCACCGGAAGGACGCCCGCGAGCCCAGCGATCGCCCGCCGGACGTGCGTTGCGCCCTGAACTACTCCTACCGGGTCTTCCGGCGACGGGACGAGCTGCTCGCGTACGCGCGGGGCGCGCTCCGGGACCTGGCCCCGGAGGGGATCCTGGTGCTCGACACGCACGGCGGTTCGGAGTCCTACCTCGAGCACGAGGAGGAGCGGGAGGTGGAGGCCGGGTTCACCTACGTGTGGGAGCAGCGCGAGTACCACCCCGCGACGGGGGGGTACCGGTGCGCGATCCACTTCCGCTTTCCGGACGGGAGCGAGATCCGCGACGCCTTCGTCTACGACTGGAGGTTCTGGACGGTGCCCGAGCTGGCGGACGTCCTGCGCGACGCCGGGTTCCGGCGCGTGGTGAGCTACTGGGAGGGGACGGCGGAGGACGGGGAGACCGGGAACGGCGTGTTCACGATGGACGAGCGGGGAGAGAACTGCCTCGCCTGGAACGCCTACGTGGTCGCGTTGAAGTAGGGGACCGGTGGCTCCCGCGGGTTCCGCGTCGGGGGGAGGGGCCGGGGGCGGGCGGCCCGGAGACACGGGAGAGTGGCGCGGGTCGGCGGTGTCTCATCCGGTGGGCACGGCGTCGCGGGGAGGAGACGGCGGGGAAAATGAAAAAGCTGTGCCTGTCACCGTTGTTTCAGGGATGGTGGCGGAGATGGGGGCCGCGGGGCTTGCGCTTGCGCAGGCGCGTGGCCTCCCGGGCGCGCTTCTCCCACCACTCGATGAGGGCCTGCTGGCAGCCCTTCTCCTCCGCGGGTTTCTCCGGGCGGCGCTGGACGTAGCTCCCGTCGGGTTGCATCTCCCAGGCGCTCCGGCGGTCGGAGAGCTGGGCGTCGAGGAACCAGCGCAGCTCCTCCCTGAGCCCGGGGTCCTCCACGGGGGCCAGCGCCTCCACGCGGCT
>JAOZQC010000291.1 GCA_029932425.1 Planctomycetota bacterium
TGGCGGTGGCGGCGGAGACGGCCGGCCGCTACGGGATCGGCGCCCCCATGGGGGCCCGCCCCCTCACCGGAACCTGCGAGCTGCACCTCGTGCTGGAGGAGCGGGTGGCCGCCTTCAAGCGGACGGAAGCCGCCGTGACCTTCACCATGGGGGCGGGGGCGATGATGGGGGTGCTGGGGAGCCTGGCCCGGCCCGGCGACCTCCTCCTGCTGGACCAGTTCGCCCACGCCAGCCTGGTGTGCGGGGCCCGGATCTCCGGGGCGGAGATCCGCTACTTCCGGCACAACGACCTGGACGCTCTCGAGCGGCTCCTCCGGAAGGCCGACCCCCACCGCCCGAAACTCGTGGTGGTGGACGGCGTGTACAGCATGCACGCGGACCTCGCGCCGCTGGCGGGGATCTGCGAGCTGAAGGAGAAGTACGGAGCGCGGCTCCTGGTGGACGACGCCCACGGCACCGGGGTCCTGGGGGAGAGCGGGCGCGGCACCGCCGAGCACCTGGGCGTGGAGGACCGGGTCGACCTCCACGCGGGGACCTTCAGCAAGGCGATCGGGACCAGCGGGGGGTTCGTGGCGGGGGCGGCGGAGGTGGTCTTCTACGTGCGCTGCCTGGCCCCGACCCTCCTGTTCACGAAGGCGATGAGCGCCTGCGTGGCCGCCGCCACCCTGAAGTCCCTGGAGATCGCGGCCCGCGACGGGGAGCGCCGGGCGCGGCTCTGGAGGAACACCCGCCGCCTGCAGGAGCGCCTGCGCGGGGAGGGCTTCGACATCGGGGAGACGGCCACCCCCATCACCCCGATTCGTCTCGAGGGCACCCGGGCCCTGCACGCCGCCGACCGGCTCCGCCGGGAGCACGGGATCTTCGTCTCCGCCGTGACCTGGCCCGCCGTGCCGCAGGGATCGGCCATCCTCCGGGCGGTCCCCACCGCCCTCCATACCCGGGAGGACATCGACCGGTTCGTGGACGCCCTGGTCTCGGTGCGGGCGGAGCTCGGGGAAGGGGCCCCGGTCCGGGCCCCCGGGGAGGACTGATTGGAGATCCGGCCGGTGGCGGGCGCCCGGGACCTGGGGACCTTCGTGGGCCTCCCGTGGCGGATCCAGGGCGGCGACCCGAACTGGATCCCTCCCCTCCGGTCCCAGGTGAAGCGTTCCCTCGATCCCAGCCGGGATCCCTTCTTCCGGCACGGGGCCGCCACCCTCTACCTCGCCTTCCGGGGGAAGACGGCGGTGGGGCGCATCGCGGCCATCGAGAACCGCCTGCACCACGAGGTCCACGGCGGCCGGGTCGGGTTCTTCGGCTACTTCGAGGCGGAGGATGATCCGGAGGTGGTGGGGGGGCTGCTCCACCGGGCGGCGGAGGACCTGCGGGCCCGCGGGCTCACGGAGATGCGGGGCCCCGTGAGCCCCTCCATCAACGGGGAGTGCGGGTTCCTGGTGGAGGGCTTCCACGAGCCCCCCTCGCTCTTCATGCCCTACAACCCGCCGTACTATCCCCGCCGGGTGGAGGAGGCGGGGCTCCGCCCTCTCATGGACCTCCACGCCTACACCGTCTCGCGGGAGGATGCGGAGCGGCGGCCGGGGATCCTCGGAAACCTGGACCGGATCGGCCGGGCGGTGGCCCGGCGCCGGCCGGACCTGGAGATCCGGACCCTCGATGTCCGGCGGTTCGAGGAGGAGACGGCGGCGCTGAACGACCTCTTCAACCGGGCCCGGGAGGGGAACTTCGGCTTCGTCCCCGTCACCGACGAGGAGTTCGCCGCCCTCCGGGAGGCCATGCGGCCCTTCCTGGACCCGGAGCTCGTGGTGTTCGCGCGGGACGGGGACCGCCTGGTTTCCTGCCTGCTCGCGCTTCCCGACGTGGGGCCCATCCTCCGGAGGATGAACGGGCGGCTGCTCCCGTTCGGGTGGTGGCACGTTCTCCGGGGCCGGCGGAGGCTCCGGCGGATCCGGGTCTTCGGCGGCGCCACCCTCCCCGCCTACCGGCGCACGGGCATCACCGGCGCCCTCATCGACCGCCTGGCGAAGAACGCCCTCCGCCGGGGGTACGAGGGGGCCGAGATCTCCTGGGTGGCGGCGGACAACGAGAGGTCGATTCGCACGATCGAGCACGCCCTCCGGGCGAAACCCGCCAAGCGCTACCGCCTCTTCACCAGCGCCCCGGCGAAGGAACCATGCGGTGGCGGGAGCGACTTGTAGGCTTCCCTCCTTCTCCCGCCCGCGGCTCCGCCCCCACCCCCCTACTTTCCGGGGCCGGGTCGCGGCCGGAGGAGCACGTACATCCCGCCCCGGTACCCGATCCTCTCCGGCACCGTGCCGGACGTGCGCTCCCGCAAGCGGGCGTGGCGGACTGCGCGGCCCGGCTCGGTCTCGAGGAGATCGCCTTCGCGTCCCACCCGGGCCGCGGCGCCGCCATCCCGCTCACCGGCGACGCGGAGCGACTCCTCGACTATCTTCCGGCGACGCGGCCGGCACCGGTAAGGAGGGAGGGAAAGAAGAAGCGGGCGGCCAGCAGGCCCACCGCCGGGGCGGGGAGGCAGCCCCGGCGGTGGAGGGCCAGGCCCAGCTCGAGGAGGAGTCGGGGGGGCGTCCGGTGCCGGTACCGCTCGCGCACCGCCCGGTGCCGCTCCCGGGAGACGCGCTCCGCCACCCGGCGCAACGATGCGCCCTCGGCCCTCGCCCGGCGACGGAGGTCCCCGAGGGTGCGCGCGACGAAACCCTCGATTCCGGCGGAGATCCGGGCGTCGGGCAGGCCCGCGAACGCCATGGTGCCGCCCAGCACGCCGCCGCAGTTGGCCACGAAATCGGGCACGGTGAGCACTCCTCGGGAGGCCAGGATCTCCTCCGCGCCCTCGCTCAGCGGGTTGTTGGCTCCCCCGCAGACGATCGCGGCCCGGACCCCGGCGGCGTTCCCCTCGTGGATCGAGCGCCCCCGGGCGCAGGGGCAGAGGAGGTCCACGGAGAGGAGGGGTAGGCGATGGGGAGACAGGGGCGCGCGGTCCTCCCAGTGTTCCACCGACGCACTCCCGTGGCGCCCGGCCAGGGCGAGGAGCCGCTCCACGTCGAGGCCCCGCTCGTCGATGAGGGCCCCCCGGGAGGTGGAGACCGCCACGACCCGAACCCCGGCCGCGGCCAGGAGGGCGGCGAGCGGCGCTCCCACCCGTCCGAACCCCTCCACCGCCGCCGTGGCCCCGGCCAGGGAACGCCCGCGCCACGACCAGGCCACCCGCACGGCCGCGAAGACGGAGTGCGCGGTCCAGGTTCCCGAGCGGTGGTCGCGCCATTCCCGGCGGTGCACGGGGTACCCCGCCTCCCGCATCATCCGGCGGATCTCGGGCGTGCTCGTGCCCAGGTCCGCGTCGGGGACGTAGCGGCGCGGGGCCAGCCAGGGGCGGGCCAGGCGGGCGAAGCGCTCCAGGAGGCGCCGGCGCCGGGCCGGAGGCGCCTCGGGATCCCCGATGACGGCGGCCTTCGCGCCCCCCTGGGGCAGACCCAGGAGGCCGTACTTGAGGGTCATGGTCCGGGCGGCGTCCGCCAGCTCCTCGACGACCAGCTCCGGGACCATGCGGAGACCGCCCCGGGCTCGGCCCCGGAGGGTGGAATCGATGACGATGGCCCCGATCCGCTCCCCGCCCTCCGCGAGGATGTGGACCGCGGGGGAACCCGTCGAGGCGGGAGCCCCGCTCATCCCTCGGGCCCCGGCGGCTTCCCGAGGAGATCCCGCACCGCGGTTTCCGGGTCCGTGAAGCGGAAGCGGTAGCCGGTCTCCCGCGCGCGCTTCGGCACCAGGCGCTGGCCGGTGGTCAGGACGCGGGCCACGGGGCCGAGGAGGATCCGGAGCACCGGCCGGGGGACGGGGAGCCAGGAGGGGCGCCGGATCGCCCGGCCCAGCGCCCTCGAGAACTCCGCCTGGGAAACGGGACCGGGCGCCGCCGCGTTCACCGGGCCCCGGAGCTCTCCGTGATCGAGGGCGTGGAGGAGGATCCCCGCGAGGTCCTCCACGTGGATCCAGGGGAAGCCCTGCCGCCCCTTCCCCACCGGCCCCCCCAGAAACCACCGGAAGGGCGGCAGCATCCGGGGCAGGGCGCCCCCCTCGGCGGAGAGGACCACCCCGATGCGGACGAGCACCACGCGCACCCCGAGCGCCTCCGCCTCCCGCGCCGCCCCCTCCCACTCCGCGCAGACTCCGGCCAGGAAGTCGGATCCGGGGGGCTCGTCCTCCGTGATCTCCTCGTCGCCGCGCGGGCCGTAGTAGCCCGAGGCGGAGGCGCTCACCAGGACGCGGGGGCGCGGATCGGCCGCGGCCAGGGCCCGGACCACGGTGCGCACCCCTTCCACCCGGCTTGCCCGGATCACCTCCCGGAACCTCCGGCTCCAGCGCTTCCCGAGAATGGGCTCCCCGGCCAGGAAGACCACCGCGTCCAGGCCGGAGAGCACCCGGCCGAGGGGAGCGGGCTCTCCCGCGGTCCACCGCTCGAGGCCCACGCCCGCGGGGAGGACCGCCGCGGCCCGCCCCGGGTCCCGCGTGAGGGCCGTGACCCGGTCCCCCCGCCGGAGCAGCCGCGCGGTGAGCGCCCGCCCCACGAGTCCCGTGGCGCCCACGATCGCCGTCTTCATGCCCCCGAAGGTACTTCCGCCGCCGGAAAGGGGCCAGCGTTCCCCGGCGGTGGGCGGGGCGGGGGAAGCGGCCGGGGAGGTCTCCCCGCACCCCGGCTCCGGCTCGCGCCCTGAAACCCGGAGGCGGCGCCCGCGGTAGACGAGGAGTGGACGGCGGACAAGGAGGTGAACGATGAAGAAGGCGATGGCGGCGGTCCTGGTGCTCGCCCTGGCGGGATCCACGATGGCGGTGGCGGCCGGGCGCCGTGCCGATCTCCGGGCCCGGCGCGGGCTCCGGAGGCTCGGGTTCCGGGTCTACTGGTCGCTCCTCACGGAGACGCAGAGGACCGAGGCGAGGAAGATCCTCGCCGGCCACCTCGCGGCCACCGCCGCGGACCCGACGGCGGCGGCGGCGCGCCTCCTCCGGGACCGGGCGGCGGG
>JAOZQC010000292.1:0-1735 GCA_029932425.1 Planctomycetota bacterium
CATCTCCGTCTATAAGAAGCGAAGCGGTGATCTCCCCCGCCCGTCACGGGCCCGGGGATGCCCCGGAGAGGAGGTTCCAGGGAGGTCGAAGGGCTAAAGGCCGGCACTTCACGGTCCCAGGGGAGAACCGGCCCGGAGTCGGCCTGGATCTCCAGGCGAGAAACCTTGGGACCAGGGTGATCGAGGTGAAGGTCTACGAGCGCACGGCAACGGTCCGATGGCTTGCCGTCAGGGATCTCGATTTCGCTCCCGGCACGGCGTCGGATCGCTATCCCCGGTACGCGAAGCTCTGGCGGTTGAGGAAGTGCCGCCGTCCTCGGGACCTGCCGGGCGTTCGAGTCGTGCCCCGACCGGACGGCACCGGGTACTTCGTATGCGACGGCAAGCACCGCCTTCTTCTTGCCCGTGAGAGAGGCTGGGCGCGGATCAAGGCCATCGTGGAAGGAGAGGGAACCATGAACGAGACACCGAACCGACGAGATCCGGCCGCGCCGCCCGGCGCACCGGGTGCGCCGCCCCGTGAAAGCAGCCCCGGGATCGCTTCGGGCGAAACGAAGGGGCGGATTCCGCGCCGGCGACTTCTCTCGCTTCTCGCCTTGCTGCCGGGGTCGGCGGGCCTCGCGTGGCTGAGCTCCCGACTCCCCGGCGTCGGCCGTTCGGCGAGGGCCGCGACCCGGGCGGCCGCGGCGGGCGCCCCGGTACGTCTCCCGAAGTCCAAGGCCGCATCGCGACTGACGGCCCGGCTCCGCAAGCTCGCGCCTCACGCCCTGCCGCGGGGCTTCGACGCCTCCACCATCACGCCGGAGGATTCGGCCCGGATCATGGAGCTCTTGGGGCGCGGGTTGCCGTTCCGTCACCGGGTGGTCCTGGGTGGCGAGGCGGGACCCGGGGTGGTCGCCGACCTGGTTCCCTGCTTCATCGAGCACGGAGGACTGTTCGAGGACAGCGGAGTCAACTGCGACGGCGCCCTGTTCGAGTGCGGCTCGGTGACGAGGTTCACCTGCCAGGGGGGCGTCATCGACGACTTCGAGTGCGAAGTGGACTTCGTGTGCCGGGATCTTCACGGTTTCGACTGCGAATACAGCTTCGACGCTTCCGACTGTGAAGGTCACTTCCTCTGCGAGCAGGACTTCGAGGTGGACGGAGGCTTCGGGTGCCCCTGGAACGATTTCCAGGTCGGCCACTACGACAACGGGCCCCGCGCATGAAAACGGCGGATCTTCGGCTGCGGAATGCAGCCGGCGGCCTCCGCCCGGCCGGCCGATGGGAATCGATCCTGCCCTCCATGCTCCATGGGGGCCGGGGATCGACTCCGGAGGAGACGTACCACGTCCTCCGGAACATCGGTGTCCCCGCAGAGTCGGCCCGGAGCATCATCCTGGAATCGGAGAGGCCGCCCTTCCCCGCGATCACGCACCTGGAGCTGTTTCTCACCCATGACTGCAACCTCGCCTGTTCCTACTGCTTCGTGGAGGGCAAGGACCGGCGGCGGATGTCGTTGCGCACGGCGCGCGAAGCGGTTCGCTTCCTGATCCGGGAGTCACGCGGTGCTCCTCATCTCGACATCACGCTTCTCGGGGGCGAGCCTCTCCTCGAGTTCCCCCTGATCCGGTCCCTGCTCGAGAGCCCCGAGATCACGGGAGCGGGGAGGTCGATCGGGATCTCCCTCACCACGAACGGCCTTCTCCTCACGGACGAGAAGGCCCGGTTCCTCGCTCGTCACGGCGTGAAGGTC
>JAOZQC010000292.1:1745-5027 GCA_029932425.1 Planctomycetota bacterium
CGACGGAGACGAGGCCGCCCACGACGCCCACCGGCGCACGGCGGGAGGCCGCCCCACGTTCCGGAAGCTCCTCCGGCGGATGGAGATCCTGCGCAAGGTCCAGCCCTGGCTGGGCGCCCGCCTCACGGTCATGCCCGAGTTCGCGGGAAGGGTCGCCGAAAACGTCGTCGCCCTGGCGCGAAGGGGAATCCGCCACTTCATCGTGGGATATGCCACCGGTGCCGGCTGGACCGCGGAAGACGCCGCCCGGCTCGGGAAAGGCCTGCAAGACCTCTACGACTGGTGGAGGCGGGAACCGCCGGGACGACGCCCGGTCCTCCAATACATCCGGGAAGCCCGGCGTCCGCGGAGAGCCAACCGGCGCCACGCCTACGGCTGCCGGGCGGGAAGAACCGGAATCGCGGTCGACACCGACGGCGTCCTCTACCCGTGCTCGAAGCTCATCGGGGCGAACGGCGGCCGGGGCGTTCTTCCCCTGGGTGACGTCCGCGAGGGAATCACGGATCACGAAACGCGCGCCACCCTCTGCGGGTACCGGCCCGTCGACCGGGCCGGCTGCTGGACGTGCGCTCTCCAGGACCGGTGCCACGGCGGCTGCTACGCGGTGAACCACGCTCTCACGGGCCATCCCTTCCGGGCGGGTCCGGAATGTGTCCTGGTGAGGACGTTCCGGAGGGTCGAGGCCTACATCCGGGATCGAGAGGGCAGGGATGTGGATCGTTTCGTCCTGGACCGATGGCTCTTCGCGCCGCAGAGGTGAGCAGCGATGTCCCTCGAGGTGATCGCGCCCTGGGCTCGCACGGTGGACGCCTGTGTTCTTCCGGGGGCCGGCCGCCTCACCGCCTCGATCGACCCTCGCACGGGCCGGGCCCGGATCGAGGAACCCCGGCCCGGGAGGGAAGTCCTCTTCCTCGCCCGCCATTCCGAGGCGGGTCTCCTTTCCGAAATCCACCGCACGGGAACGGCGGCCACCGGAGCCCCGATCCGGATGCGTCCCTCTCCCCGGGCGCTCCGCCGGGTCCGATTCGCCGTGGAGGGCCCGGTCCGGGCCCTCGCGATCCCCGCCGGGGGAAGCCACGGCAGCTCCGGGGTGAACCTCTCCCCGTTCCACCTCTCCGGCCTCGCCGTGGATCACCCCGGCCTGCTGGTGGACCGGCAGGAGGTCCGGGAGGGGATGTGCACTCTCTGGGCCAAGGGGTCTCCCCGGGGCCTGGTTCTCGTGGAGACGGATCGCGGGTGGTGGTTCACCCGGCACGGCATCGGACCGGAAGCGTTCCCGGTTCGCCTGGCCGTTCCCCCGCTCGGAAGCTGCCGGGTGGAGGACGCGAAGGGCCGGCCCGTGGCCGGAGCCTCCATCGTCGTGACGGGTACGGAGAAGTCCCCCCTGCCTTCCGCGAGGTGGTTGCGGGCGGGGGTCACCGATGGACGGGGCCTCCTCCTGGTGGAGCGGAGTCTCCTCGAAGGGAGAGCGGTGCAGGCCTGGTTCCGGGGCGCGGTATCGAAGCCGGTGGGGCCGGTGGGGCCGGATCGAGAAAGCGTGACCCTCGTGCTCCCCGAGCTACCTTCCCATCACCTCAGCGTGACCGGGGTGAAGGAACCGGCGGATCTCAGCAAGGCCGGCTTCCTCCTGCAGCCTTCCGAGATCCCCCTCCCGGCCGGTCCTCTATCCTGGGACCTGGGATCGGCGGCCGGTGTATGGGGACCTCTCCAAGGTCTCCCGGCGAAGGTGGGAAACGCCCCGGACACGGTCTGGTGGTACGATTCCCGGGGTCGTTCCGGCACGGCCCGGATCGCCGAGAGAACGGTTCTCCGCGCCCGCCCGCCCCGGTTGGTCGAGCTCCGGTGCGCTTCCCCGGCGGCCGGCGCCCGGTTCGACGTTCTCTTCTCCTTCTCCGGAACGTCCGGGATGGAATGCGCGGTGGTCGAAGCGTTTCGCGATCTTCCCCCCGGCCGGGCGGCTTGCCCGGAGATCCTCTCCGTGGACAGGGTCGTGCTTCGGGCCGAGGGGAGCGCCGCGGTGGGCATCGAACTGGGATCGAGGAAGAGGCCGCCGGAGAGGATCACCCTTCCCACCACGCCCTCGGTGGAGGTTCGCGTCGTGGTGCGGGAAGCCGAGGGCCGGCCGCTCGCCGGGGCCTTCGTGGGGCCGGGTTTCGAGGAGGCGTTCTGGAGAACGCAACTCGAGAGGATGCGCGGGGGGTCGCCCTACGTGTACGAGCGGCCCCGACACACGGGGGGGGACGGGACCTGCCGGGTCCGGGTGCCGAAGGAGGTCCGGCGGCTGCGGTTCGAGGTCCGTCGCGCCGGGTACGGCGTGACCCGCGTGTCCCGGAAGGTGGAGCCGGTCATCCGGATCACCCTTCGCAGGGAAGGCTGGCTCCTCGTGCTCGGAGTCGACCCGGGGGAGATCCGCTGGGGACCGGTGGAGGGAGGCCTGCTGATTCGGAGCATGCTTCTCAGGGGGGGAGCCGCGCTTCGGCCGCTCGGGGAACGCTCGGCGCTCCTCGGCCCCCTGCCGGCCCTCCCCGTACGGATCCGGGCCGGAAGCCGGGCGGTGACCGCCGCGGCCCCGCCGGGCGGCGTGAAGAACGTGCTTTTGAAGTGAGGAGACCGACCGGGTGAAAGTGGAGACCGTGAATCGCCGCTTTCTCTTCGTGTGCACCACAGAGCGGCCGCCGGAGGAGCGCCCGGCCTGCGGGGCGAAGGGCATGGATGTGCTCCTGGCCCTCCGGGCGTACCTGGACCGCACGGACGCCTGGTCCGAGATCGAGGTGGTTCCCTGCGGCTGCCTGGGGTGCTGCGAGGAAGGGGCGGTGGTGCTCGACCCCGCCCGGGGGACGATGTGGACCGGCGTGGGACCCGCGGACGCGGATGCGCTCCTGGGGCGGGTTCTCGCCTTCTCACCGGAGGACGGATGGACATCGACGACGTGAAGGCCGCCGCGGAGCGCCACGGGTTTCCGGTCCGGGTCGACCCCCGGGGTTCGACCTTGAGGATCGAGGTTCCCCGGGGATCGGAAAGCTACCTCCTGGCGCGCCGCAGCTCGGACGGTGCGGGTTTCGCCCTCATCGGCAGCATAGAGGTCGCGCGCGGCCACCGCCGCGCCTTCGAGTCCGCCTCTCCCCGTTCCCGCCGGGCCGCCCTGGCGGAGCTCGCGTCCTATCTCTGCCTTTTCGACGTGGAGTACGAGGTGGACCGCTTCGAGGACGTGCCGCGCCTCGTCCACCTGGCCGGAAGGTGGGATTCGGAATCCGGCGACGCCGCGTTCCTTGCCTGCCTGCG
>JAOZQC010000293.1 GCA_029932425.1 Planctomycetota bacterium
CGCCCCGGTCTTCCGCCTCTGAGCGGCCGCCGCGTAACTCCTTCTCTCAAGACGTTTTGTAGAGTCTCCGAGACGTCGGCGAGGGGCGCCGGCGCCCCTCCTTCCGTCCGGCCCGCGGTCCCCTCCCCCCGGGGAGGGCGGCGCCGCCGGTCCCGCCGGAAGACCCCGCCCCCCGCTCTCGAGGCGGGGGGAGCGGAGGCGGCCCCCGGTCCCGGGGAAGGGGACGGAGCGCTCGCGGAGATCACCCGTCGCTCCCGCTTCCGCAGGATTCCTTCACGCGACGGTGATGTCCTCCGAGAGGTAGACGTCCTGGATCGTGTTCAGGAGCTCCACCCCGTCCTTCATCGGCTTCTGGAACGACTTGCGGCCCGAGATCAGGCCCATCCCGCCCGCGCGCTTGTTGATCACCGCGGTGAGGGCGGCCTGCTGGAGGTCGTTCTCGCCCGAGGCGCCGCCGGAGTTGATGAGGCCCACCCGGCCCATGTAGCAGTTCACCACCTGGTAGCGGCAGAGGTCGATGAGGTGGTCGCTGGTCAGCTCCGTGTAGACCTTCTCGTGGGTCTTCCCGAGGTTCGGGATGGCGCGGTAGCCGCCGTTCTTCTTCGGCAGCTTCTGCTTCACGATGTCCGCTTCCAGGGTGACCCCGAGGTGGTTCGCCTGCCCCGTCAGGTCCGCGGCGTCGTGGTAGTCCACTCCCTCGTGCTTGAAGAGGGGGTTGCGGAGGTAGCACCAGAGGATGCAGAACATGCCCAGGTCGTGGGCCCGGGCGAAGGCCTCCGAGACCTCCTGGAGCTGCCGGGACGACGCCTCGGAGCCCCAGTAGATCGTCGCCCCCACCCCCACGCATCCCATGTCGAAGGCCTGCTCCACGCTCGCGAACATCACCTGGTCGTACTTGTTCGGGTAGGTGACCAGCTCGTTGTGGTTGATCTTCAGGATCATGGGGATCTTGTGCGCGTACTTCCGGGCCACCGCCCCCAGCACGCCCAGCGTGGTGGCCACCCCGTTGCACCCTCCCTCGATCGCCAGCTTCACGATGTTCTCGGGATCGAAGTAGATCGGGTTCGGCGCGAAGGAGGCCCCCCCGGAGTGCTCGATGCCCTGGTCCACGGGGAGGAGCGAGAGGTAGCCGGTGCCCGCCAGGCGCCCGTGGTTGAAGAGGGCCTGGAGGTTGCGCATCACCCGCGGTGACCGGTCGGTCTGGGAGACCACGCGGTCCACGAAATCCGGCCCGGGAAGGTGGAGCTCTTCCTTCGGGACCGTCCGGCAGACGTGGTTCAGGAGGTCCTCCGCCTGCGGGCCGAGGATCTCGGCGATCTTTCCGGCGCTCATCTTCTGGTCCTTTCCTTCCGATCGACACGGACTCCGGGCGGCATCACGGGAGGCGCGCCCACCGCCGCCGAATCTACCGTTCCCGCGGCCGGGGGGACACGCCTTTTCCCGGAAGGGAGGGGGCCGCCGGGGCGGCGGCCCCCGGAGGGATCGCCCCGGGCTACTCCTTCTCGGCCGGGGGCTTCTTCTCCTTCAGACGGCGCTGGGAGTTGGAGGCGCAGGAGGGGCAGGAGAGCTCCTCCATCACGCCCTTCACGTAGCTTCCCTCCCAGACGAGTCCGCAGCGCAGGCACTTGTACCGGCAGGGGATGCGCGGCCCCTTCGTCTTCGCGTCAGACAAGGATCGGCACCTCCAACAGGTTCTTCTCCAGGACCTTCTTCGTGTGCTCGATCTCCTCGGGCGTGACGGTCCGGCGGATCTTCTCGATCGCCTCCATCACCGTCTGGAACTTCGCGCCCTCCGCGGAGGAGATCCACTCGAGCTGGAGCCGCTCGGGCCGGATGCCCTTCCTCTCGAGCTGGTCCCAGAGCCGCTCCACCCGCTTCTGGGTCCAGCGGTTGGCGTCGATGTAGTGGCAGTCCACGTAGTGGCACCCGGACACCAGGACCACGGGGGCCCCCTTCGCGAACGCGTGGAGCACGAACTTCTTGTCCACGCGGCCGGAGCACATGGTCCGGACGAGCCTCATCGTGGGGGGGTACTGGAGCCGCGAGACGCCCGCGAAGTCTCCGCCCGCGTAGGAGCACCAGTTGCAGGCGAAGACCACGATCTTCTCCTCGGGACGGTCGGCGAGCATGGCGTCCACCTGGGCGATGATCTGCTCGTCCGTGAAGTGCTTCATGGTGATGGCGCCGGTGGCGCACTCCGCGCCGCACGTCCCGCAGCCCGCGCAGGCGGCCTCCGCCACCACCGCGGGCTTCTTCGTCTTCCGGTCCACGGTGATCGCGCCGTAGGGGCAGGCCTTGGCGCAGACCTCGCAGAACTTGCAGAGGTCCTCGTCGATGGTGGAGGTGATGGCCGGGATGTGGACCTTTCCCTCCGCCATGAGCCGGAGGGCCCGGGCCGCGGCGGCGCTGGCCTGCGTCACCGAGTCCTTCACGTCCTTGGGACCCTCCGCGGTGCCCGCGAAGAACACGCCCTTGGTGGCCGCGTCCACGGGGAGCAGCTTGGGGTGCGCTTCGAGGTAGAAGCCGTCCGGGGTCTTCTGGAGGTTCAGGATCGTCTGGAGCTTCCGCATGTCCGCGGGGGCCTCCATGCCCACGGAAAGGATCACCATCTCCGCCCGGTGCTCCTCGAGCCGCCCCGTGTCCCCGTTCTCCACGTGGAGGATCAGCTCCTTCGTCTCGGGATCCTCCATCACCTCGCCGGGAATGCCGCGGATGTACTTCGCGCCCGCGGCCTTGCTCCGCTTGTACATGTCCTCGAAGCCCTTCCCGAACGCCCGGATGTCGATGTAGAAGATCTTCACCTCGACGTCCGGCCAGTGGTCCCGGATGAGCAGCGAGTCCTTGATGGTGTTCATGCAGCAGATGTTGCTGCAGTAGGGCTTCCCCCGCCCGTCGTCACAGCGCGAGCCCACGCACTGGATGAAGGCCACCGTCTTCGGCAGCGTGCGGTCCGAGAGCTTGATGAGGTGCCCCAGCGTCGGCCCCAGGGGGCTGATCAGGCGCTCGAACTCCAGCGAGGTGAGGACGTTCTCGTACCGCGTGTAGCCGTACTCCTCGAAGGGGGTGGGGTCCATGACGTCCTGGCCCGTGGCCACGATGATCGTCCCCACCTCCACCTCGAAGACCTTCTCCTGGTCGTCGTAGTCGATGCAGTGGACCCCGCAGGCCTCCGCGCACTTCCCGCACGCGATGGGGTTCGTGCCGAGGCAGTGGTCCATGTCGATCACGTACGCCGCGGGCACGGCCTGGGGGAAGAGCTGGTGGATCGCCCGCTTCGTCATGAGGCCGGCCTCGAACTCGTTCGGCAGGAGGACGGGGCAGACCTTCGCGCAGTCGCCGCAGGCGGTGCAGGCGTCGACGTCCACGTAGCGGGGCTTCTGCCGGATCTTCACCTTGAAGTTCCCGACGCTCCCGGAAGCGGCCTCGACGGTGGCGAGCGTGTGGAGCTCGATGCGTGGATGGCGGGCAACATCCGCCATCTTCGGCCCGAGGATTCAGGTAGGGCAGTCCATCGTGGGGAAGGTCTTGTCCAGCTGGGCCATCACCCCCCCGAGCGTGGACTGCTTCTCCACCAGCACCACGTCGATCCCGGAGTCCGCGAGATCGAGGGAGGCCTGGATCCCCGCCACGCCCCCCCCCACCACCAGGGCCCGCCGGATCACCGGGGACTCCATCTCGGTCTGGGGCTCGAGGTAGCGGCCGCGGGCCACCGCCATCCGGACGAGGTCCTTGGCCTTCTCCGTGGCCGCGGCCTTCTCCTTGGTGTGGACCCAGGAACAGTGCTCGCGGATGTTGGCCATCTCCACGAGGTAGGGGTTCAGTCCCGCCTCCTCGGCGCAAGCCCGGAAGGTGGGCTCGTGCATGCGCGGGGTGCAGGCCGCCACCACGATCCGGTCCAGGTTCTTCTCCCGGATCGTCTCCTTGATCTGCTGCTGGCCCGGCTCGGAGCAGGTGTACTTGTTCACCGAGGCGTGCACGACTCCGGGCAAGGTCTCCGCGAACTCGCGCACCGCCTCCACGTCCACGGTGTCGGAGATGTTCATCCCGCACTCGCAGACGAACACGCCGACCCGCTCGCCGAGCCCGTCTCCCATCTTCTGGATCATGGGGTTCTCCCTAGGACTGCACCGCCGCCGGCGCCGTCTCCGGCACCGGCTCCAGCGCCCCGGCCAGCACCGAGGCGACGTTCCTGATCTCGATCGCCTCCTCCTCGCCGAACTGCGAGCAGGAGAGGTGGATCTCGCACTTGGGGCACGCGGTGAGCAGCACCTCCGCCCCGGTGGCCCTCGCCTCCGCGAGCCGGACCTTCTGCAACGCCGCCGTCCCCTGGCTGCAGTTCATCCAGGAGGAGGATCCGCAGCAGTTGGCGGCCACGCCGTGCCGCACCATTTCCGTGATCTCCACGTTCGCGGCCTTCCCGATCGCCTCCCGGAGCTCGTGGCCCTTGCCCATGTGCCGCGTGAGCCGGCAGGGGTCCTGGATGGTGGCGTGCAGGGGTTCGCCGTCCAGCGAGAGGTCGGAGGCGGCCACCATCTCGGTGATGTGCAGGGTCTGGAAGGGCAGCTTGCCCACCACCTCCTCCCAGTCCCGGGCCGCGGTGCGGTAGCACTCCGCGCAGGGGAAGACGACCTTCTCGATCCCCCGGCGTTTCAGGTTCTCCACGTTCTTCCGGGCGAGCTTCTCGAAGTTCTCCCGGTCTCCGCTCCAGAGGAGATCGTGCCCGCAGCACACCTCGTCCTCCAGGAGCACCGGCTTCACGCCGAGGGCGTTGAGGAGCCGGAGGGAACCCTTCGCGGCGTCGAGCGTCCTCACTCCCAGGTAGGAGAAGAAGGCGTCGAAGTACGGGGCGCAGCCCACGAAGAGGGCGGTGTCCCCCTCCGCCGAGGTCTCCACGTCCTCCGGGACCCACTCGAGGCGCTTCTGGGGGAGATCGCCGTTCGCGTGCAGCCGCATGATGGAGAGGACCGCCCCCCCGTGGGAGCAACGCCCCGTCTCCCCGTCGGCCCGCGCCCGGCGGCGCAG
>JAOZQC010000294.1 GCA_029932425.1 Planctomycetota bacterium
ACTGCGACGGGCACGCCCGCGCTGTCTTTCTTCGCCGGGGGAGGCAGATCCTCCCCCGCCGGCCGCGGCGGTGGCGCGGGTGGGGAGCGGGAAGGGGGGGGAAGGTGAGGGGCGGCGGGGAGCGGTGGGAGGGGGAAGCGAAGGCTGCGAGCTACTCCCGCCTCCGTAGGTGACCTTCGTAGGTGTGGCAGATGACGGGGCGGTGGGAGCGGAGGGAGTCCGCGCAGCGGTTGCAGGCCGTGTCCCAGCGGACCTCGTCCAGGCGGCCGGAGAGGACCTTGTCCGCGAAGTGGGGGTCGGCCAGGGACTGGCGGCCGATCCCGATCAGGTCCACCCGGCCCTCCCGGAGCGCCCGGCCCGCCAGCGCCACCAGGTGCTTCTCGCGGCGGTCTCCGGGGAGGCGGTTGCGGCCGTCGGAGGCGTAGGAGTAGCCCGAGCCCACCACGGGGATGGAGACGGCCCGCTTCATCGCCTCCGCGCGTTCCTGGTGGTCGAAGAACCCGAGGGGGTTCTCCCTCGTCTGGCGGACGAGGAGCGGGGTGAGCTCGGGGACCCCCGAGGTCTGGTTCAGGAGGTGCACGCCGGCCGCCTCGAGCATCCGGCAGAAGGCCACGAGCTCCCCGCGGGTCTCGTCCTCCTCCTCCGACCGGGCGTCGCGGCTGCCGAAGCCGCCCGGGATCCCCTCGAAGGCCGAGAGGCGGACCGTGTAGAGGAACCGGTCCGGGGGGGCGATTTCCCTCATCCGGGCGAGGGTCTCCCGGCAGAAACGGGCGCGCTCCGCGAGCGTCTCCCCCCCGTGGGTCCACCCCGGCCGGGCCCGGTTCGCGGGGCCGAGCAGGGCCCCGAAGAGGTAGCCGTGGCAGTGCTTGAAGTCGATGCCGTCGAACCCCGCCTCGTAGGCCAGGCGGACCGCGGCGAGCAGGTCGTCCCGGATACGGAGCAGGTCGCCGTCGGTGAGAAGGCGGGCCTCCGTCCCCGGCAGCGGGTAGGGGGTGACGGGGTCCAGGGCGAACCGCCCGGAGTGGGTGAGCTGGACGAGGAGCGGGGTGGCGTCGTTTCGCCGGCGGTACCGGGCGACGAGCTCCTCGAAGGCGGGGCGCGTGGCCGCGGTGAGCACGAGCTGGCGCTCCCGGGCCCTCCCCGCCCGGCTCACCGCCACCGCCTCCACGAGATCGAGGCCCGCCCGGCCCGCCGCCCGGTCCCGGTATCGCCGGAACGTGGCCTCGCTCGGGGCCCCGTCCGGCTCCGCATCGTTCCCCTCCATGGGCTGGTAGACGATGCGGTTCGGCGCCGTGAGCCGCCGCCGCTTCGTGGGGAGGAGCACGAGCGGCTCCGCCAGGGCGGCGAGGTCGCGGGGATCGGCCTCAAGCGGCGTCCGCGCCACGGCGGGCCCTCCTTCCCGGCAGGTAGAAGAGGAGGCCGAGCGCCAGGAGGATGCCGATCAGCGCCGGGTACTTCCACCAGTCCCCCATCCATCCCGGGTGGGTGAACCACTCCACCGCCATGAGCACCCCCACCAGCCCCGCGGTGAGGAAGGTGAGCCCCCCCACGAGCCGGTAGACGGAGAGCGCCGCCTCCGCGGTTCCCGTGACCTCCGCGGCCACGTCCACCGGGGTGTCCAGGCGGCGGTAGAACTCCTCCACGCCCGTCCGGTCCTCCTCCCGGGCGAAGCCCGGCAGGAACGCGAACAGCGTCCCCACGAGGAAGACCACGTGGAGGCCGACGAGGAGGTGGGTCGAGATGCCGAGGGAGTACTCCTTCCCGGCGTAGGCGAGGAAGACGGTGCGGTTCTCCGGGGAGCCGAGGAGCATGACGCCGAGGACCAGCGCCCCGAACACGAGGGCGAGGATCGCCACCGCGGACCTCAGCTCGCGGTTCCGCCACATGCCGCCCAGCCAGGGGGAGACGAGGACGATCCCGATGGAGATCGACTGGGTCAGGTAGATCTGGGGGCCGTAGGGCCAGTGGAGGAGGGCCTGGGTCACGATCCCCGTGGCCACCCCCCACATGATCGCCGCCATCCCCGCGGACCGGGGCGCCCGGCGATAGAAGAGCCCCATGAACACGGGCACGCTCATCACCGGCGAGGAGATGAAGAAGATGTCCGTCATCACCTTGAAGAGGTCGCTCGTGCCCCGGATGTAGAAGAGGCAGAGCCCGATGGTGGCGGCTCCGATGAGGAGGGTCATCACCCGGCCCACGGTGACGAGCCCCCGGTCGGTGGTGCGGGGCCGGAAGTGCATGTAGACGTCCCGGCTCAGGATCGAGGCCACCATGTTGTAGACGGAGTCGAGGGCGCTCATGGTGGCCGCGAACATGGCGGCCAGGAAGATGCCCACGAGCCCCGGGGGGAGCACCTCCATGGCGATCCGGATGAAGACCTGCTCGTGCGGGTCGCGGCCGGGGATCACCGCCCCCAGGACGTCGGGCGCCCCCCAGATCGTGCGCGCCACGAGCGAGGGGATGCTGAAGAGGATCGGCGTGGTGAGGAAGAGCGCGGCCGCCAGCATCCCCACCTTCCGCGCCGCCCGCTCGTCGGGAACGCAGTAGAACCGGGGGCCCTGGCCCGCGGCCACGCCCAGGGTGAAGGAGATGAGGCCCGCGATGAGGAAGTGGAGGTCGTGGCTCGGCAGCCCGTACTTCGGGGGGATCTCCAGGCTCATGGTGGCGAAGATCTGCGGCAGCCCCCCCTTCACGAGCAGGAGCGCCAGCGGGGCGATGAGCAGGGTGGCGGCGAGGAGCACCACGAACTGCAGGACGTCCGTGACCACCACCGCCCACAGGCCGCCGAGGAGGGTGTAGAGGAGGATGATGATCCCCACCCCTATCGCGGCGGACACCAGGGGAACGCCGAGGATCGTGTTCACCACGGTGGCGATGGCCTTGAGTTGGTTGCCCGCGGCGGCCACGAACACCACCGCGGTGACGATCCCGAGCACCTGCTCCGTGGCCACCCCGAACCTCTGCAGGGTGAACTCCACGGGGGAGATGACGCGGGTCCGGCGCCACAGGGCGGCGCTGAGCTGCGAGCCCAGGAAGTAGGCCACGGAGCCGGTGAGAAGGAAGTAGAGCAGCCCGTACCAGGTGGTCTTGTAGATCATCCCCGCGCCGCCGGTGAAGAGCCACGCGGAGAAGTTCCCCATGTAGAGCGACACCCCGCTCACCCACCAGGGGACGGCCCGGCCCCCCGCGAAGTAGTCCACGCCGCCGCGGTTCCGGGTGACGAAGTACACCCCGATGCCCACCATCATCAGGAGGTAGACGAGGACGGTGAAGAACTCGGTGCGCAGGTAGAAGGGCATCACGCCTCCCCCTCGAAGCCGGCCTCCGCCAGCAGGTCGCGAAGCTCCCGGAGGACGAGGGCGGAGCCCTCCCGGAGCGGCTCGAAGTGGGTCTCCACCCCGAAGGTCCCCCGGTACCCGAGGTCGTGAAGGTCCCGGAGGTGTGCGCCCCAGTCGATCGCCCCTTCGCGGAGGGGACCGCACCGGGCGAAGAGCTCCCCGGGGAGGAGCCGCCCGTTCTTCACGTGGACGTGGCGCATCCGGGGCAGCAGGAGCCGCGCCCCCTCCCGGAGCTCCGCCCGGCCGAACTCGTTGCCGTTCAGGGGGTCCCAGTTCACGAAGAGGTTCTCGTGGCCGGCGGCCAGGAGGAGCCGGTGGACGTCCCGGGCCCGGAAGGCGAGGGAGCCGGGCTCGTTCTCGAGGAGCAGCGGGAGCCCGGCCCTCCCGCAGGCCTCGGCGGCGGCGGCCAGGCTCTCCGCCGCGAAGTCGCCGGGACCCGCGCCGCCCGGGCTGTCGAAGCCGAACGTCACGAGAAACCGGGCGCCCAGGCGGTGTGCCAGGTCGATCGAGGCGGGAAGCGTCTCCGCGAGCTGCCGCCGGGCCTCCGCCCGGTGGGCCAGGGGACCCTTGAAGAGACCCGGACTCACCCCCAGGACCGCGGGGTCCCCGTCCCGGGCCCAGGCCCGGAGCACGGCCTCGTCGCGGGGATCCAGGTCCGGGACGCGCCGGCCGCGGACCGTGCGCAGCTCCACGAGATGGAGGTCGTGTTCTCCGAGGAAGGCCCGGACCTCGGCGAGATCCTGGGAGATCTCGTCCGTGACGATGCTCACCCTCTCCCGGTCAGTCATCCCCGCGCCCCATGCGGATCTCCACCTCGATCTCGCGCACGTCCTCCGCCTCGAAGTCGGCGTAGGGGCTCCGTTCCACCCGCTCGTTCCGGAAGGGGACGGACTCCCCTCCCGCGATCACCCGCCTGGCACGCCTCCCGGAAGGAAGGAGCACGTGGAACGAGATCCGGGAGGAGGGCGCCCGGACCCGGAGCCGGATCCCCTCCCCCTCCCGCGCGTAGTCGTACCCGATCGAGGCCCCGGAGGCGGCGTAGCCCACGCGCACCTCCGCCCGCGGAACCCCGGCCGCCGCCCAGCGGGGGGCCAGGCGGACCGAGGCGAGGAGAGACGCCCGGTCCTCCACCCCCGCCAGCCCCGTGACCAGCGCGTGGAGCATGGCGCTGGAGCCCCAGCCGTCCGTGGGCCGGGCCTCCGGGCTCGTGCTCGTCTCCACCGCGGCGGGGGTGCCGTCGGGGAAGTACCAGAGGTAGCTCTCCCCCCGCCTCGAGACGAGCCGGTGGTAGCGGGTGAGGATGTGGACGCCGTAGCTCTCGAACCCGTGCTCGAAGGCGGCGCGGGCCAGCTCCCCGCCCACGAGCGGCATGATGCCCCCGTTCACGTAGGCGCCGGGCACCAGCTTCTCGTCGCCGAAGGCCCCCGCGGGGAAGGGCGGATCGATGGAGAACCACTCCGCGAAGGCCTTCGTGCTCTCCCGCCGCCGCCGGTACTCCTCCAGGATGGAGACCGCCATCTCGTGCGTGGCCGCCCCCCGGTTCACGGCCATGGGATTGCTGAGGGAGAGTTGCTCCGCCTCGTCGGCGCCCGGCACCGTCACCGGGGTGAGCTTCACGAAGTGGGTGAAGAAGCGGCCGTTCCAGCAGGTCCGGTGGAGCGCTTCCCGG
>JAOZQC010000295.1:0-3955 GCA_029932425.1 Planctomycetota bacterium
GACGCTCCCCCCGTACTGAATTCTCGTTCCCGCCGCCAGCTCCGCGTCGAAGATCCCCGCCAGGAGCTCCCGGAGGAAGGCATGCACCTCCTGCGCCTGGTCGGGGGTGGCGGTGCGCCCGGTGCCGATCGCCCACACGGGCTCGTAGGCGACGGTGAGGGAGGCCGCGTGCTCCCGGGGGAGGCCCCGGACGGCGGAGACGACCTGTCGTTCCACCACCTCCCGGGTGCGTCCCGCCTCCCGGTCGGGGAGCCTCTCTCCCACGCAGAGCACGGGCGAGAGCCCCGCCCGGAACGCGGCCCGGAGCTTCTCCCGGACCGTCTCGTCCGTCTCCCCGAAGAGGTGGCGGCGCTCGGAGTGGCCCACGAGCACCAGCTCGCAACCCGCGTCGCGGAGCATCTCCGCGCTCACCTCTCCCGTGAAGGCCCCGCGCTCCTCGTGGTGGCAGTTCTGGGCGCCGACCCGGATCGGGGACCCCTCGAGGACCTCCCGGACGGCGGCCAGCGCCGTGAGAGGGGGAAACACGGCCACCTCCCGGTCCCCCGGGTCCCCGATCGCCTCCCGGATCCCGGAGGCCAGGGCCGCGGCCTCCGCGAGGGTCCCGTGCATCTTCCAGTTGCCGGCCAGGAACGGCCTGCGGTCGCCCATGGTCTCCTTTCCCGGGGGCCGCCGGCGCGCCGGCTCCCCCGTCACGCCTCCCGGGTCTCGTCCGCCACGCGGACGAGGGCCGCGATCTCCCGCACCGTCCGCACCAGGCCCTCGAGGTCCACGGGAAGCACCGCCTGCTTGCCGTCGGACAGCGCCCGGTCCGGGTCGTCGTGGATCTCGAGCATCACCCCGTGGGCGCCCGCCGCCGCCGCCGCCCGGGCCATGGCGGGCACCATGGGAGCCCAGCCCGTGCCGTGGGAGGGGTCCACGATCACGGGCAGGTCCGTGCGCTCCTGCATGGCCGGCACGGCGGAGAGATCGAGGGTGTTCCGGAGGCTCGAGGAGAACGTGCGGATCCCCCTCTCGCAGAGGATCACCCCCGGCGCGCCCTCCACGAGGAGGTACTCCGCGGCCCACAGCCACTCGGTGAGGGTGGCGCACATTCCGCGCTTCAGGAGCACGGGCTTGCCGCACCGCCCGGCCTCGGTGAGCAGCGGGTAGCTCATCATGTTCCGGGTGCCGATCTGGAGGACGTCCGTGAACTCCGCCACCAGCGCCACGTCCCGCGTCTCCAGGGCCTCGGTGACCACCGGGAGCCCCGTCTCCTCCCGGGCCTGGGCCAGCATCTCGAGCCCTTCCCGGCCCAGGCCCCGAAAGCTGTAGGGGCTCGTGCGCGGCTTGTACGCCCCTCCCCGGAGCAGGTCCGCCCCGGCCTCCTTGACCGCGTGGGCGAGTTCCAGGAGCCGGGACCGTCCCTCCACGGCGCAGGGTCCCGCGATGACCACGAACCCCTCCCCCACGGAGATGCCCCCCGCCGTCACGGGAGAGGTGCGGGGAGCGGCGCCCTCCTCCCGCTCCGCGAGCCCCGCCTTCTCGGGCCGGGGGGCCACCCGCTCCACCCCCGGCATGGCCAGGAGCGGGGAGACGTCTCCTTCCCCGAAGAGCGAGATGCGGTGAGACCCCACCTCCTGCGCCAGGAAGCCGGCCCGGCGGGCCTCCTCGAGGATGGCCTTCCGCTCGGCCCCGGACAGGTCTTTTCGACAGAAGATGAGCATGGACAGAGGCCCTGGCACCCTCCCGATCGCACCGATTCGGCTACCGTACGGGCGGGTCCGGACCGCGGCAAGCTATTCTCACCTTTCCCGGGGGGGCTCCCCCGCATTTCTCGTCCGCGGCGCGGGCGGCGGCTCCAAGCCGCTTCTGGAAACGGGGTTCCATCGAAGCGGGGGGGGCGGGGTCCGCGACGGGCCGTTTTCGGCGGGAGATCGTCGTCCGGGGCCGGGCGCGGCGAGGCGTGGACCCCGCCCGGGCGTCCCGATTCGATCCGGGGAGCGGGGTCGTCGCGGGAGGCCGCCACGTCCTCGGCGGGCGATGACGGGGAGCGACCCCGCCGGGGGCGGTGGGATGCGGCGGGAGCCGGGCGTCCCGAGGAGATGTGCGGGCTATTCCCCGGAGGCGGCCGCGGGGCTCTCGTAGTCGGGGTCGTTCCGCTCCTCCGCGAGGAGGGTGATGAAGCCCTTGGGCCGGCGCTCGAGGACGTGGCGTTCCTCCCGCCGGAGCCCGTCGGAGGACGTGCCCGTGAGGAAGATCGAGAACCGCTGGCTCGAGAAGGTCACCGTGGAGGCGTCGAGCTCGTTCCGCTGGAGCACCTCCGCGGAGAACCCGTCGATCTTCTGGAGGTCGGCGAGGGATTTCAGCGCGTTCTTCTTCGGCTCCGCCTCGGGGTCGGCGGGCCGGTCCTCCTGCTCCTCCGCCTCCTGCTCCCGCCACTCCAGGAACCGGTCCGCGAGGTCGCGGTCCTTCTCCCGGAAGAGAGCGTAGACCACGGGCTTCTCCGCCGTGTTCAGGTTCACGGGGCCCTCGGACCAGAGGGTCAGGTAGCGGTAGAGGCCCGGGGCCACCTCGACCTCCTCCTCGTCCTCCCCCGTCTTCAGGTCGTAGAACAGGTCCCGGGTGAACCCCTCCACCATGAGCAGCTCGTCGGGGGTGACCATGATCTTCTTCTTGTCCCCCGTGCGGGGCCGGGGGATCCCCCGCTCGTCGTCCCGGCGCTTGAACCACTCCTTCACCTTCTCGAGCAGGTCGTCCGCCTGGCCGGGCGAGATCTCGTAGCCCGGGTAGTCCTCGCGGTAGGCGAGGAGGAGCCGCTTGAAGACCTCTTCCCAGTGCCGCCGCCGCTTCTTGTCGTCGACCACGAGGTTGTTCAGGTTGAACTTGCGCGCCTCGTCCTCCACCCGGGCCGTGAGCTCGAAGTCCCGGCTGGAGACCGGCTCCCCGGGGTCGCGATCGGCCTCCTCCTCCCCGGAGGGGGCCTTCTGGAAGTGCGTGTACTTCTCGTCGTTCCAGATGTCGTCGAGGGCCTCGATCTTGTTCTCCGAGAGATCGTAGAGCAGGACCTGTTTCAGCACCTCGAGCTGGCCCCGCATGCCTTCCCGCATGAGGAAGTCGTCGCGCTTGTTCACGGCGAGCCGCATGTGGAGGGCGGCCGTGCTCTTGATCTCCAGGGCGAGGATCGAGCAGAGCAGGAGCGCCACCAGCACCACGATGAGGGCGATCCCCCCCTCCGGTTCCCGTCCCCGGGCGGCGCCCGGCATCCGGTCGTGCTCCATGTCCGCCTCCTTGCCCTCTTGGACGATCCCCGTCCGCCCGCTATTTCCTCTCCGGCGCCTCGGAGAGGAGGAGCACGAGCCGGTCCGCGCGCCGGTCCCGGCTCTCGTAGCGGATGGCCACGTCCGGGCGCCCGTCGCCGTTCAGGTCCCGCACATCCGCCGCGAGGCGGGGGCAGCCCTCCGTGTCCGGGATCTCCACCGTCACCGCGGGAGAGCGGCTGATCACCCCCTCCTTCCTTCCCGGGAAGATCAGGATCTCGTCGGTGCCCTCCCGGTAGAGGAGATCCCGCCGGCCGTCGCCGTTGAAGTCCGCCTCGTAGTTCACGAGGACGGAGTGGGCGGCCTTGATGTTGCCGGTGAGGTCCACGTAGAGACGGATCGTGACCCGGATCTCGCGCACCTCGTCCGGCTTCTTCCCGTAGGGCTTCTTCGGGTCTCCGGTGTTCAGGAAGATCCGGTTGTTCACGGAGATGGCGTGGGTGGCCCACACGGACATGGCGGTGGTCAGGTTGTCCACCTTCGGCGTGCTGGGGATGATGAGGTCGATCCCGCCGTCCCCGTCCAGGTCGCAGAGCCGGGGCTCGAACGCCCACCCGGGGATCTTGATGCGCTGGTCGGGCTTCTCGAAGGAACCCCCGCCGAGGAAGAGGTCGGTGATGCCCTCCTTGCGGTGGGAGACGAGGAAGTCCGGAAGCCCG
>JAOZQC010000295.1:3965-5010 GCA_029932425.1 Planctomycetota bacterium
CCCGCGTCCGCGAGCGGCGCCAGGTCGATCTCCCGGGACGGCTCCCGGGCCACCCGGCCGTCCTCCCCCGCGGCGTAGATCCGGAGGCGCCGCCCGGAGTCCACCGCGAAGTCGGGCTTCCCGTCGCCCGTGAAGTCCTCCACCCGGAAGTCGGGGACGCCCACCGCGCCGTGGAGACGGCCGAGGAGGCCCGGCTGTCCGATCTCCAGCGTGGACCGGAGCGTGTAGGGCAGCAGGCGGTCCGGTTTCTCCGGCCACACCCCCGGACGCCCCGTCTCCGGATTCCGCCTCTGGTAGTAGAGGGCGAAGCCCCGGGAGGTGGGGAGCACCAGGTCCGGGAGCCCGTCCCCGTCGAGGTTCCGGAGGAAGCCGCGCCAGCGGAGGTCCCCCTCCGCCCCCGGGACGACGAGGGTCCGGGCGGGTACGAGGAGCCGGGCCTTTCCGGAGAGGAAACCCTTCTCCACCCGGAGCATCTTCACGCCCTCGGGGGAGAGCAACACGAGCTCGCGGGTGTTCTCGTCGCCGTCCACCTGGCCCAGGTCGTAGCAGACCGCGTCGGGATCGAGATCGAGGGTGAGCGGGTGATCGAGGTCGTAGGAGCCGGTCGCGTCCGGGGGGTAGAGCTCGAGACGGTGCCCGCGGAAGAGGAGGATCTCCTCGCGGCCGTCGCCGGTGAGGTCGTGGTAGGCGGTGCCCGAGATCCGGTCCCGGGGGCCCGAGTCCACGACCCGGAACGCGAGATCCGCGCCCGCCGCGAGGGGGGCCGGCACGAGGAGGAGGAAGAAGAGGAGGAGGACGGTCCTCACGGCGCGCTCCGGATCACGTAGATCCTCTTCTTCCCGTGGACCACCAGGTCCGAGACCCCGTCGCCGTTGAGGTCGCCGATCCACACGTCGTTCCCCACCGCCTCCCGGGGCTTGATCTTCAGGATCCGGTCCTGGAAGGCGTAGGGGTCGGGGTTCAGGAAGCCGGTGTCCGTGGTGCCCGCGAGGATCGTGAGGTGGCCGGCGTCGGCGATGTCCAGGAGGTCCTTCTTCCCGTCCCT
>JAOZQC010000296.1 GCA_029932425.1 Planctomycetota bacterium
GAACGGTCCCCCGGCCGGGGCCGGGGGATCCACACCCGGGCGACGGGGCGGGCCAGCCGGAGATCGGCGAGCCGGGCGGTCCGGGCCGCCGCCACCTCGACCAGGGTCTCCCGGGCGGCGGGTACGGGCCGGAGCAGGGTCTCCTCCCGCTCGGGACATGCGGAGCACGTCCCGATGAGCGCGGGACCGTCCGGTTCGAGACGGAGCCGCACCTCGCCTCCGCAGCGGAGGCAGGGTTCGGGGGGAACGGCCTGGAGCCCCACGATGCCTCCCGGTACAAGCCCGACCGGCCGTACGGAGACTACCGCCCGCCGGCGACGCGGCCAAGCCCGATCGAACCCGGGAAGCCGCTCACCCCACGAACTCGGGGACGACGAGAGAGGGGATCCATCCCGCCGCGTGACCCCGGGCCAGGAAGAGGCGCACCGCCTCCCGCCCGTCCTCCCCGTAGTCGAGGGTGCGCCGGTTCACGTACATGGAGATGAACTCGTCGGCCTGCTCCCGGCTGAGCCCGCGGCCGAACCGGAGGGCGTAGTCGAGCGCCTCCTCGCGGTGATCGAGGGCCCAGGCGATCGATTCCCGGAGCAACCGCGAGATCTCGCCCATGACTCTCGCACCCAGGTCGCGGCGGATCGCGTTGCCCCCCAGGGGAAGCGGGAGCCCCGTGTCCTCCTTCCACCAGGCGCCGAGGTCCCGGACCAGGTGGAATCCCTCCTCGCCGTACGTGAGCTGGCCCTCGTGGATCACGACGCCCGCGTCCACCTCCCCGGAGGCCACGGCGGCGAACACCCGGTCGAAGGGAACCGGGACGGGCACGGCCCGCGGCGCGAAGAGCCGGAGGGCGAGGTGGGCGCTGGTCCACTCGCCGGGGGTGGCCACGCGACGCCCGGCCAGGTCCTCGGGGGCGAGCTCCCGCCGGGCCACGATCCTCGGGCCGTACCCCTCGCCCATCGAGGCCCCGTGGCCGAGGAGGGCGTAGCGGTCGGCGAGGTGGGCGTAGGCGTGAATCGAGATCGCGGTGACCTCGTACACGGCGTCCCGGGCCTTCCGGTTCAGGGTCTCGATGTCCTCGAGCACGTGGTCGATCTCGTAGGGCCCGGTGTCGATGCGGCCCCGGGCGAGCGCGGTGAACATGAAGGCGTCGTCGCTGTCCGGGCTGTGGGCCACGAGGATCTTCACGGGTCACTTCCCCTGGTAGATGTGGATGGCGCGGCCCAGGGCCGCCTCCGCGGCCTCCATCAAGGTCTCGGGCAGCGTGGGATGGGGATGGATCGTGAGGGCCAGGTCCTCGAGGGAGGCCCCCATCTCCACCGCGAGGGCCCCTTCCGAGATGAGTTCCGCCGCCTCGGGACCCACGATGTGGACGCCGAGCACGGTTCCCGTGCCCTTCTCCGCCACCACCTTCGTGAAGCCCTCCGTCTCGTCGAGGGTGAGGGCGCGTCCGCTCGCGGCGAAGGGGAACTTCCCCGTGACCACCTCGATCCCCTCGGCCCGGGCCTCGGCCTCCGTGAGGCCCACCGACGCGATCTCGGGGTCCGTGAAGATGACGGCGGGAACGGCGGTCCAGTCGCAGGCGGAGGGAAGACCCGCGACCGCCTCCGCGGCCACGATCCCCTCGTGGCTCGCCTTGTGGGCGAGCAGGGGGGGGCCGGCCACGTCCCCCACGGCGTGGATCGCGGAGACGTTCGTGCGGCACTGCTCGTCCACGGGAATGCAGCCGCGGTCGTCCGTGCGGACCCCCGCCCGGTCGAGCCCGAGCCCTTCCGAGTTCGGGCGCCGGCCCACGGTGACCAGGATCCGGTCGCAGCGGACCTCCTCCCGGCCTCGCTTGCCTTCCACGACGACCACGAGGTCGTCTCCCTCCTCCCGGACCTCGAGGGCCCGGGTCCCGAGCCGGGCCCGGATCCCCCGCTTCTTCATCTTCCGGGCCACGATCCGGGAGAGCTCCGGGTCCACGCCGGGCAGGAGGGTGTCGAGGACCTCCACCACCGTCACCTCGCTCCCCAGGAGGCGGTGGGCGATCCCGAGCTCGAGGCCGATGTAGCCCCCCCCGATCACCAGCAGGCGTCCGGGGCGGCCGGCAAGCGCCAGGGCTCCCGTGGAGGAGAGGATGCGCTCCTCGTCGACCTCGAATCCGGGGATCTCGATGGGACGCGAGCCGGTGGCCACGATGGTGCTTCCGGGGCGGAGGATCTCCTCCCCCCCGGGGGTGCTCACCCTCACCTCGCCGGGGCCGGCGAACACGGCCTCGCCCCGGAGGAGGCGGATCCCGTGCTTCTCGAAGAGCGTGCCCACGCCCCCCGTGAGCCGCCTGACGATCCCGTCCTTGAAGTCCGCGAGGCGGCCCGCGTCCACGGAGACCTCCCCCGTGAGGATGCCGTACCGGGCGGCGTTCCGGATGCGGTCGCAGAGGCGCGCGGCGGTGATGACCGCCTTGGACGGGATGCAGCCCACGTTCAGGCAGACGCCGCCCAGCTCGCCCTTCTCCACCACCGTCACGCTCCGGCCGAGCCCGGCCGCGCGGAGGGCGGCCCCGTAGCCTCCGGGGCCGGCGCCGATCACGAGCACATCGGGGTTCACCATCTTCTCTTATCCCTCGGGGTTCAAAGGGGGAACGCGGCGTCCGCCTCGCGGTCCCCGGCGGTCCGTCCCCGCACCGCGTCGCCCTGCTCGCGGAGCGCGGGGGAGGGGTGAGCGTACACGTCCTCGATGAGCGTGGTCACGGGGAGGGGGGCGGCGGCCTCCGCGGCGCGGACGGCGGCCGACACCTTCCCGGCGATCCCGGCCTCGAGCGCCCTCCGGCCCCCCGCTTCCAGGAGGCTGCGCCCGAGGAGGTATCGCTCGAAGCGGTCGAGCGGGTCCCGCCGCTCCCAGGCCGGCCCCTCCTTCGCGTCCCGGTACCGGGTGGGATCGTCGGAGGAGGAATGCCCGAGCCGGCGGTAGGTCAGGCACTCCACCAGGGTGGGCCCCTCCCCGGCCCGCGCCCGGTCCGCGGCGGCCCGGACCTCCCGGACCACCGCCAGGACGTCGTTGCCGTCCACCAGGACGCCGGGCATCCCGTAGGCCACGGCCCTGGCGGCGAGGGACTCCGCCGCGGTCCGGCGGCGCACCGGAAGCGAGATCACCCGCTGGTTGTTCTGGCAGATGAAGACCAGCGGGGCCTGGCAGACCCCTGCGAAGTTGAGCCCCAGGTGGAAGCCGGCGGAGGAGGTGCCGCCGTCCCCGAACCAGGTCACGGCCAGGGTGTCCTTCCCCCGGTAGCGCATGGCCATGGCGGCGCCCACCGCCTGGGGGATGTGCGTGCCGATGGGGCTGGAGATCGAGACGAAGTTCTGCTCCCGGAGGGAGTAGTGGACGGGCATCTGGCGGCCGAGGCAGATGTCCCGGGCGGTGCCGAAGATCTGGTGGAAGAGCGTCTCGGGATCGGCCCCCCGGGCCGGGGCCACCCCCGGGATCCGGTAGGAGGGGAAGGTCCAGTCGTCGGGGCGGAGGGCCAGGGCGGCGCCGATCTGGTGCCCTTCCTCCCCCCGGCTCGGGAGGTAGAAGCCGATGCGGCCCTGCCGCTGGAGGTTCATGCCGCGCTCGTCCAGGGCCCGGGTCCGCACCATCTGGCGGATCATCTCCCGGAACTCCTCCCCGGAGAGCGGGGGCACCTCCGAGGCGTCCGCGCCTCCCTCCCGGGAGAGCGCGCCGAAGACCTCCGACGACATCCGTTCCTCCTCCTCGCCGAGGCGGGCGCGAAGGGGGAACCGGAGCGGCCGCCGGGACGGGAAAGCCCGGATCTTACGGGGGCGCGGGGGGCGCCCCAAGAAGTGCGGCCTTTCGCCGGGGGCGGCGGGCCCCGCTCGCCCGGGGCTCCGCGCCGGGGCCCGCAAGCTCCCCGCCGTTTCGGCCGATAACGAGGAGGGAGGGACCATGACGTCGATCACGCTCTCCATGCGCCGGGTGCATGGCTTCCGCATGAGGCAGCAGGGGCTCTCCGGGCCCTCTCCGGACCTGGAGGAGGTACTCTCCGCGGTGGGCTGGCTGCCCGACGGAAGGGCGGCCTACCTGGCGCTCCGGGCCCGGAAGAGGGGGTTCGCGAGAGAGGAACTCGATCGCATCGTGTTCGGAGAGGGGACGTGGGTGGAGACGGCGGCGTTCCGGGGCGGGGGCTACCTGCTGCCCCGGGCGGTGGCGGCGGCCGCCCTCCGCTGCCCCTCTCCCCGGGAGCGGGAGGAAGCGGCGGCCGCCCTCGATGCCGCGGGAGTGCCCCGGGCCGGTCGCTCCGTCATCCGGGACGCCGTCCTCCGCGCGGTGGAGGAGGAACCCGCCCCGCTCCCCGCGCTCCGAAAGAGGCTCTCCGGCGAGAAGGGGGCCGTCGGGGGCTACCTCGCGCTTCCGGGGGTGCTCGAGGCGATGCTCGTCCGGCTCCGCCACGAGGGCCGCCTGACCCGGACCCGCACCGCCGGTCCCCTGGACGCGGGAGAGCCCGTCTTCGTCCCCGCCGCCCGGCTCTTTCCGGACCAGGACCCCGCCGCGCTCGACCCGCGGGAGGCCCTGCGCCGCCTGGCGGCCTTCTACTTCCGGGTGCACGGGCCGGCCACCCGGGCCGACTTCGGCTGGTGGTGCGGGGGAGAGCGGGGTCTGGTGGGGGAGGTCTTCGAGGAGCTCCGGGCCCGACTCGTGGAGGTGAGGGTGGAGGACCTGCCCTGGCGTCACTACCTGCCCCGGACGCTCCTGGACCGGCTCCTGGCCCACGGGCGGGGCGGCGAGGAGGAGGTGGCGCTCGTGCCCGCCCGCGACCCCTGGCTCGCCGGGTACGAGACCCGGGTGGGCCGCTTCCTCCGGCCCGGGGACGCCTCCCTCGTCGGCCGGCGCTCCCCTCCCCCCCTCATTCTCGTCTCGGGGCGCGTGGTGGGGACCTGGGAGGAGGACCCGGAGACCCGGGAGATCCGGCTCCACTGGTTCCGCCCCGCGTCCGACGCCCTGCGGAGGGCGGCGGAGGCGCGGGCCGGGGAACT
>JAOZQC010000297.1 GCA_029932425.1 Planctomycetota bacterium
CCTGCGGTAGATCCCGCCGGAGCCGGAGCGGCGGGTCGTCAATCCCGGGCCAGGGCCCGGGCGACCGCCCTCGGGAAGACCTCCGTCACGTCGCCGTCGATGCGCAGCGTCACGAACGGCAGGAGGTCGTGGTCCGTGACCCCGCGGTTCACGATGGCGTAGGGCACCCCGCGCCGGGCCGCGGCCAGGGGGATCGAGGCCGCGGGCTGGACGGCGAGCGTGGAGCCGAGGGAGACCACGAGGTCCGCCTCCTCCGCGGCGGCGAAGGCCCGCGCCAGGTCCTCCTCCGCGAGGTTCTGGCCGAAGCTCACCGTGGCGGGCTTGAGCAGGCCGCCGCAGGAGCAGCGGGGCGGACGGCGCGTCCGCCGGAAGGCCTCGAAGTGGGGCTCGGGGTCGGACCGGGCGCCGCACGAGAGACAGGCCACCGCCCGGTCCGTACCGTGGATCTCCACGAGCCGCTCCGGGGAGGTCCCCGCCTTCGCGTGCAGGCCGTCGACGTTCTGGGTGACGGCGAGGAGGAGCTTCTCCGCCCGCTCCAGGTCGACCACGGCCCGGTGCGCGGCATTGGGCTCGGCGTCCCGGATCCTCTCCCAGCTCTCGAGCTTGAAGTCCCAGTACTCCACGCGCGCCGCCTCCGAGGCCAGGAAGTCCTGGTAGGAGGTGGGGCGGCGGGTCTTCCACACTCCGTCCGGGCCCCGGTAGTCCGGGATCCCGCTGGACGTGGAGATCCCGGCCCCCGTGAAGACGAGGATGCGCCCGGCCCCGGCGAGGAGATCGGCGAGGGGCGTGGTGCGGTCGTCCGTCATCCGCCGAGAGGTGCCTCGTCGTCGAGGAAGGCGGCGAGGAGGTCCGCGGTGGCCTCCAAGTCCTTCACGTTCAGGGTCTCCACCACGGTGTGGACATAGCGGGTGGGGACGGAGAGGGTGATCGCCGGCTTCCCCTCGTGGGTCATCTGGATGCCCCGGGCGTCCGTGCCGCCGCGGGGGAGGATCTCGAGCTGGTAGGGGATCCCCCGGTCCTCCGCCAGGGCGCGCATCTTCGCCACGAGCCCCGGGTGGCAGAGCGTGGCGCTGTCCATGACCTTGATCGCGGCGCCGGCCCCGAGCTTCGTGATGTGATCCTTCTTGTCCACGCCGGGCACGTCGCAGGCCAGGGTGACGTCCACCGCCACGCCCAGGTCGGGGTTCACGCCGAAGGCGGCCGTGGTGGCCCCGCGGATCCCGACCTCCTCCTGCGCCGTCATCACCGCGTAGATGTCGTGGGCGGGCGCCTTCGCCCGCTGCAGCGCCCGGAGGATGACCCACATGGAGACCCGGTTGTCCATGGCCTTGCCGGTGGCCGTGTCGCCCCACGAGAGGAACGACTGGTGGAGCGCCGCCGGCGAGCCCACCTCCACCTCGGCCTTCACCTCCTCCGCGGGGAGGCCGAGATCGACGAACAGGTCGTCGAGGGTGGGCATCTTCTTCTTCTCCTCCTCCTTCATGATGTGCACGGGCTTCGTGCCGATGAGCCCGATGAGCTTTCTCGTCTTCCCCTTCACCACCAGGCGCTTGGCGATGAGGGTCTTCGGGTCGAAGCCGCCCGCGGGGTTCAGGCGCACGAACCCCTCGTCGTCCACGAACCGCACCAGGAACCCGATCTCGTCCATGTGCCCGGCGAGCATGATCCTCTTCCGCTCGGTCTCCGCCAGGCGGCCGCGCTTCAACGCGATGAGGTTGCCCATGGCGTCCTCGCGGATCTCGTCGACGAGGGGGGAGAGCTCTCGCCGGCAGATCTCGCGGATCTCCTCCTCGAAACCGGGAGGGGCGAAGGCCTCGGTCAGCTCTTTCAAGAGTTCCATGTCGATCTCCTCGGAGAATGGGTGACCCCTGCTTATCCCGCATTTCTCGTCGGGACGCACGGTTTTCGCCGGATCCCGTCGCCCCTGGCGGGGGGGGCTCCTCGTCATCGACGTCGGCGGGGCGCGAATGCCCCCGTGACCCTCCAAGGTCCACGAAGCGAATCGGGACACCCGGGCAGGGTCGACTCCCCGCCGCCCCGGGCCCTTCTCGGCGATCTCTCGGCGAGAGCCACCCGGGGTCGACCCCGGGGCCCGCGCTCCGATGGAACCCCGTTCCCGGAAGCGGCCCGGCGCCATCGCCCTCGGACCGGATGAGAGTGCGGGATACCGCCGATCCGACACCCGGTCCGAAACCCCGGTGAAGGGTGGATCAGGTCCAGGCCGCCGCGGCCTCCGCCAGGGCCTCCGCGGCCCGGCGCTCCGCGTCGCGGGCCTCGGCCAGGCACTCCACGGCGTCCGCGATCGCCTCCGGATCCTCGATGACGCCCTCCGCGGGAAAGGGGGACCGGGCGGCGAGGCGACCCAGGGCGTCCTCCGCCTCCTCGTACGCCCGCACCGCGCGCCGGAGGGGGCGATCGGGACCGCGGCCCCGGTCGAGCACGCGCTGGAGGAACTCCCGGGCGAAGCCCCGGCCCTCCGCGTAGCACCGGGCGCAGTAGCCGTGCCCCCCGGCGACGGCGGTCTCGCTCCGGAGCGCCGCGATCCAGCGGTCGTAAGCCGGGAGCCCGAAGTCGTAGAGGGGGTCCGGGGACCTCCGGTAGAGGAGGTGGGCGGCGTGACGCACGGCGTACCGGTCCGCGACCCCGGGGGACACCCTCGCCGGGGTGGGGAACGCGAGGACCAGGGGGCCTCCCGGGGCGCGCAGCTCTCCGAGGGGAATCGGAGGGTGGCCCTCCTCGTAGCTCCGGGCGAGCAGTCGGCCGTCCTCCACGCCCGTGACCACCACGTACTCCGGCACCCGGGCGCCCCACAGCACGCAGGGCCGATCCGCTCCGATCTCCCGGCGGAGGAGGTCGAGGAGGAAGTGCAGGTGGTCCGGGTCCACCGCTTCCTCTTCGCTCCGGGTCCAGTCCCCGGGCCGGTAGCAAAGGGTGGACCGGCCCAGCGCCTGGACGCCGGGCAGAAGCAGGCCGGGATCGAAGGCGGTGGGGCCCGAGGGGCAGACGACGTCGTGGACGTTGAGGACGAAGGCGTAGCCGCTCGCCCCCGCCGTGTCCACGAGGTCCACGTCGAGGTCCAGGGCCCGGAGGCAGGCGGTGACCGACGCCACCCAGGTGAGCCGCGCCGGCTCGTACCGGACCTCCCTCGAAAGGCGGACCGCGGTGTCCATGGCCGGAGCCTCCCGTGTATCATGAGAGGCGGACATCGTACCGGGGAGGCCCCCATGCGCGCGACGATCCTCGTGTCCCTGCTCGCGGTCCTTCTTCCCGCTTCCGGCCCCGCCCTCGGCGGCCCGCCCGCCGGGGTGCCCGGTCCGGTCCTCCGCCGGCCTCTCCTTCCTGATCTCCGGGATCTCGGTCCCAACCCCGGCTTCGAGGAGGGGGAGGCCGGGCGCCCCGCGGGCTGGAACCTCTTCCGGGGCGGCACGGCCCTTGAGTGGGGGGATTTCGGGATCGAGGGATCGAAGGGGATCCGGTTCCGTCCTCCCGAAAAGGCCCCCACCCGGCCCGGGTTTTCGGGAGTGAACGCAGCCCTCACCTCGCTCGAGGCCGGGAAGACGATCGAGGTGACGGCGTGGCTCCGGCTCACGGGCTTCTCCGGCGCGCTCGTTGTCTGGGCGCGCTGCGACGGGGAGGAAGGTCCGGAGCGCCGGCCGGGCGCCTTCCAGAACTCGACGGGAGCGGGGTACGCCTTCGCCGGGAGCACGATCTGGTCGCCGGTAACGGTGCGTGTCACCCCCGGGAAGGAGACCCGCCGGGTGGTATTCGGGGTGCTGGTGAGGGGCCGGGGGACCGTGCAGCTCGACGAGCTGCACGCGGCGGTGCGGGGAACCGCCCCCACCCTCGCGGCGGGACCGGGGCTCTACCGCGTGGAGGGGCGATACCGGGCGGTGGTGCGGAAGGCGACGCCGCGCCTCCGGGTGCACATCCCGCTTCCCGTCCTCTGGCGGGAGCAGGTCCCCCTGGACTTCTCCGTCGCCACGGATCCCCCCGGGCGGGCCCGCGTCGAGCGGATCCTCCGGGTGGGGGAGTTCGATCGGGTGGCGGAGGTCGTGCTCACGGACCTCGCGCCGGGCCGGCCGCTCTCCTTCTCCTGGGAGGCCCACGTGCTCGTGCTCCCGCACGCGGTTCGGCCCATCTCGAAGGGGATCCCGCTTCCCCTGGCCGCGGTGCCGAAGGACGTGGCGGCGTGGCTGGCGCCCACCTGGTGCTGCGACGCGAAGGACCCGCGCATCGAGAAGATCGCAAGGGAGATCCGGAAGGCCGCGCCTGCGGCGGACGCGGCGGTGCCCGCCCTGCTCACACGGCTGCGCCGGATCTACCGGGAGGCGAAGGGCCGGGTGAGAGACCTCACCGCGGGGGAGGCCCTCACGGGGCGGGGCAGCTGCACCTCCTGCGCCAACCTCGCGGCCGCGCTGCTCCGGGCGCTGGGGATCCCCGCCCGGATCGTGGCCGGCTACCCCACCTGGTGCGGGCCGCTCCAGACGCACTACGTGGTGGAGTACTGGTTGCCCCGGGGCGGGTGGCGGCTCCTGGAATCGACGCGCTGCCTGGACGACCGGCCGGGCTGGGAGCAGATCGAGGTCTCCGTGGTCCTCCCCGAGAACGAGCGGGAGGACCGGGCGAAGGCCCGGCCGGGCGCCGCGGGGGGCGTGCCGCGGCTCACCCTCACGGAGTACCCGGACTACGACGATCCCGCGAAGGTCCCGGCCTGGCTGGCGGGGGCGATGCCCGGCCGGCCGGGTTGCGACCACCGGGCGGTGAGGATCGCCCGGTACGAGGCGGAGCCCCGGGCCTGGAAGGCCGCGGCCGCCGCGCTTTCCGCCCGCTGGAGGAAGCTCCTCACCCGGGGCCCGGCGGCGCTGACCCCGCGGCCGGAGACGGAAGGAGCCCGAACCCTCCCCGCCCTCCTGAACGCGCTCCACCTCTCCCACTGAAAACCCAGGGTACGGCCCCATGCCCTGCAAATCTGGGGTACGGCCCCATGC
>JAOZQC010000298.1:0-2828 GCA_029932425.1 Planctomycetota bacterium
CAGGTCCAGCTCGATGGCCAGACGCTTCACGAAGTGGCGGGCGAGCAGGGGGATGTCCTCCCGGCGCTCCCGGAGGGGGGGCAGCCGAATCGTCACCACGTTCAGGCGGTAGAAGAGGTCCTGGCGGAAGTGGCCCTCCCGCACCGCCGCCTCCAGGTCCTTGTTCGTGGCCGCGATGATGCGGACGTCGACGTGGATCTCCTCCGCGCCCCCCACCCGGAAGAAGCTCCGCTCCTGGAGGACCCGCAGGAGATCGAGCTGCAGCTTGGGGGAGATGTCCCCGATCTCGTCGAGGAAGAGCGTCCCTCCGTCCGCCTGCTCGAAGCGGCCGGTCTTCCGCGAGATGGCGCCGGTGAAGGCCCCCTTCTCGTGGCCGAAGAGCTCGGACTCGAGCAGCGTCTCTGCGAGCGCGGCGCAGGCCACCTGGATGAAGGGGCGATCGCGACGGTTGCCGGACTCGTGGATGGCCCGGGCCACGAGCTCCTTGCCCGTCCCGCTCTCCCCGAGGATGAGGACGGTGCTCTTCAGGTTCGCGATCCGGCGGATCAGGTCGAAGATCTCCTGCATGCGGTCGTTCTTCGAGATGATGTCCTGGAACTCGTAGGTCCCGCTCAGCTTCTTGCGAAGGTAGACGTTCTCCCGCTCGATCCTCTTCACCTCGATGATGCGCCGGGCGAGCAGGGACGCCTCCTCGGGATTGAACGGCTTCACGATGTAGTCCCGGGCCCCCTCCTTCATCGCCTTCACCGCGGTGTCCACCGTGGCGTAGGCGGTCATGATCACCACCTCCGTCTCGGGCCGGAGGCGCCGGATCTCCCGGAGGGTGTCGATCCCGTTCATCTCTCCCGGCATCTTCAGGTCGACGAAGCAGATCGTGGGATCCGCCACCCGAAGGACCTCGATCGCCTCCTCGCCGGTGGAGGCCGTGGAGACCTCGTAGCCGTCCTCCCGGAGCCAGGCGGAGAGGGACTCCCGCATGGCCGGCTCGTCGTCCACCACGAGGATCTTGAAGCGGTCGCTCATCCTTCCTCTCCGTCTTCGGCCCCGCCGCCCGGCGAGGCGCCCGGCCCCGGCGAGCAGGGCAGGATCACGGTGAACCGGGTTCCCTCGCCCACCCGGCTCTCCACGTGGATGGAGCCGCCGTGGCTCTCCACGATTCCGTACACCACCGCGAGCCCCAACCCCGTTCCCTTCCCTTCCTGACGCGTGGTGAAGAACGGGTCGTAGATCTGGGAGAGGTTCTCCTCCGGGATGCCCTCCCCCTCGTCGGCCACCACCAGCTCCACCGCGGGCTCGCGGGTGTCCGCGGGGCGCGTCCGGATGGTGATGCGCCCACCGGGGGACGAGGCTTCCGCCCCGTTCATCACCAGGTTCGTGATGACCTGCTGGATCCGGGAGGGGTCGCAGGAGGTCCGGGGCAGGCAGGGATCGAGGTCGAGATCGCAGGTGATCTCCGCCTCCGCCAGCCGCGGGGAGAGCACGGAGACGGTGCGGCGGATGATCTCGTTGAGATCGGAGGGGACGCTCCCGTCGCGGGACCGGCGGGAGAAGGCGAGCAGATCGGACACGATGGCCCCCGCCCGGGCCGTCTCCTCCGAGATCTCGTGCAGGTAGCGCCGGAAGTCCTCGATCCGGTCCGGGGGAATCCCTTCCGGGGTCAGGAGGCGCTCCATGAGCTTCGCGAAGTTCAGCACGCCGGAGAGGGGGTTGTTCACCTCGTGCGCCACGCTCGCGGCCAGGCGCCCCAGGGAGGCGAGCTTCTCGCTGCGAACGAGCTGCTCCTGGGTCTCCCGGAGCTGCTTCGTTCTCTCCTCCACCTTCCGCTCGAGGTTTCTCGTGAAGTCCTCGATCCTCGCCTGCGCTTCGAGGAGCCGCTCGCGCATCACGTTGAAGGAATGGCCCAGCTCGCCGATCTCATCCCGGGAGTTCACCTCCACGGGGCGCTCCAGGTCCATCTCCGCCACCTTCTTGGTGGCCTCGATCAGCCTCTGCACGGGACGGGAGACCAGCTTCCGGGTGAAGAAGATCACGCAGGTCCCGATGAGGACCACCGAGACGAGGGCGGTGAGGAGGGACCGGAAGCGGATGCCCGTGACCTCGGCGTCGAGGCGATCGAGGGGCACCGAGATGTCGAGCACCCCCAGGACCTTCTGCTCCTTGGGGTGGACGTGGCAGGCGGCGTTCGTGCAGGCGGGCTCGTTGTAGATGGGCGTGACCATCCCCAGGAGGCGGTGTCCGTTCTCCTCGAAGGTCCGGACCCGGGAGGGGGCGTTCACCCGGACGAGGGGCTCCCCCTCCTTGTGGCAGAGGTAGCAGGCCTCCGCGCTCTTGTCGATGAGGCGGCCGGTGTCCCCCCCGGTGGAGAAGGTGATCCGCCCCTGCTTGTTGAAGAACCGGACCCGCCTCACCTCCTCCTGCTGGCCGATGGTGCGCATGACCTCGTAGGCGCTTTCCCGGTGGTCCGCGAGCATCGAGTGCCAGGTGGCGCTGGTGATCGTGTTGGAGAGCTCGTCCGCGGAGAGGACGACCTCGTGCAGGAGCTGCCGCTCCTGGATCCGGGCGTTCACGAAGCCGAAGGCGCCTTCCACCACGGCCACGATGGCCGTGATGGACAGGATCAACTTCGGGGCCAGGCCCCTGGGCATTCGAACCTCCTGTGTTCCCGGTGTCCGCGGGCACGCCTCGTCCCCCCGGCGGCGCGCCGGAGACGGCGGAGGGGACCGCGGCCTCGGCCGGCGCCCGGGTGCGCGTGGAATACCTCCGCGGCCATCCGCCCCTCATCAACCACGAGGACGCCGCCAGGCGGGCCCTGGCGAGCATCGAGCGGC
>JAOZQC010000298.1:2838-4982 GCA_029932425.1 Planctomycetota bacterium
GCGGGGCCCGGGTGGGGCCCTCCGCCGGATCCGACCCCCATCGTTCCTGCTTGGCCCTTTCGCGGTCGAGGGAGTATGCTCCACCGTCCATATTCATATGGTGACATATTGCCACAGGGGATTCCTCGATGATCGCGAGAGTCGCCTTCCTGGTCCTCCTGCTCGCGGGCGCGGCGGCCGCGGGCTTCCTCCTGCTCCGTTCCCCCGGGGCGGCGGCGGGTCCGGAAGAGGAGCGGACCGCCGCCTTCGCGGGTCCGAGGAAGTGCCAGGCCTGCCACCTGGAGCGCCACCGCCGCTGGGTCGAGTCCGCCCACTCCCGGGCGGGGGCCTCGCTCACGGCCGAGCAGATCCGGAAAGGCGTGGACTTCCGGGGGCGGGCCTGCGCCGAGTGCCATGTCACCGGGTGGAAGAAGCCGTCCGGCTTCCGGAGCGGCGCGGAGACGCCGGAGCTCGGGAACGTGGGCTGCGAGGCCTGCCACGGGCCGGCGAGTGAGCACATCTGGGTGATGACGAAGGCGAAGGTGGACGGCACCGAGCCGGCGGACAGGAAGATCGGGAGGAGCGAGGACTGCTCCACCTGCCACAACCCCCACCTGAGCTACCGGAAGCTCTACGGGGCGAAGAAGGACTGACGGGGGACGGGGCGGGAAAACCGCCGGGGGAGGTCCGGGGATCGGCTGGCGCCCCGGCCCGGCCTGGGATACCCTCGAAGGAGAAGATCCCAGAGGGAGGAACTCCATCATGTTCGCAGGATCCCGGCGCGTCTTCCTCTCCGGGGCGGTGGTGCTCGGCCTGGCGGCGGCGGCCCTGGCCGCCTGGACTCCCACCGCGAAGGAGACCACGAACTACCGGAACGCGGTGACCACGGTGCGGACGAACCTCGCCACCTGGACCACGGGGGTGAACTCCGGTTCCGTCAAGCGGGTGACGCGTTCGCTCCTCAAGGCGGCCGACCGCCACTTCTCCCGCGCCCTTGCGAAGTACGGCACCGCCCCCGGGTGGAAGCAGGTGGTGAGGTCCCTGGGGCACCTGAAGGACGGGGTACGGCTCCTCGAGATCGCCGCGAGGCAGGACCGGAAGGTCGCCGCCTTCCAGACCTTCATCACCACCTCGAACGCGAGCCTGGCGGGCCAGGCCGGGAAGCTGGCCCTCTCCGCCGCCGCCTACGTCACGTCCACCTATCCCGGCCAGAAGAAGGCCACCCGGAAGCTCCTCAAGGCCGGGGCCCGGACCACGAAGGCCGGGAAGCTCCTCGCGGGAACGCCCCCGAAGGCGAGCCGGGCGATCAAGCTCTACCTCAAGGCGATCTCCGGGCTGGGCGCCGCCGGTCTTCTCTGAACCCGGCTCGTCCCCGGGGGCGGCCGTCCGGAGCCGGTCCGCGGCCGCACGGGATCTTCGGACTCTCCGGGTCGCCGGCTTCCCGCCGGAGGCCTGGAACGGGAGGGCGCGGGGTCGCGGGAAGGTTCTCGTTCCAGAGGAGGCGGCGTATGTTGGGGGTCCCATGAACGAGAATCTCGACGACTACAAGGCGAAGGTGATCCCCGAGATCCGGGCCCGCCTGGAGTGGCAGCGGGATCTCGTGTTCACCGCCACGACCCAGCGCGGCTACGACATCGACTTCGACGCCGCCGCCGAATATGAACACCAACTGCGCCACGATGTGATGGCTCACGTTCACGCGCTTGGCGATGTGGCGCCCAGCGCAAAGCCGATCATCCATCTCGGGGCGACCAGCCAATTCGTAAACTGCAATACCGAGCTGCTGCTGATACGCGATGCGTTGCAACTTATCGCCGGCAAAATTGCAGCCGCCATCGACAAACTCGCCGTTTTCGCCGCACGATACCGCGACCTGCCGACGCTCGGGTTTACCCACTATCAGCCGGCCCAACCGGTTACAGTAGGCAAACGCGCCACGCTTTGGGCAAACGAGCTTGCACTGGCACTGGAGGAAATCGAACACCGCATCGACTCGCTGCAATTCCGCAGTGTTAAGGGAACCACCGGCACGCAGGCATCGTTCCTCGCCCTGTTCGACGGTCCGGATACCAATACGACGACCGCTCAACGCACGACCTCGACCGTCACGCCGCAGTCTCTGTATCTGATGAACAGTACGGAGATGATGAGCATCGCAGGAGAGT
>JAOZQC010000008.1 GCA_029932425.1 Planctomycetota bacterium
CCTCCCCGCCGCACCGCGGCGGGCGCCTGCGGCGCCGGCTCCCCGCGGAATCCGCGAGCCGCGCGGGGACGGGGAAGGTCGGTCGCACAGGGGAGGCTTCAGGCCCTTGCCGGTCTTTTGTACCCTGCCGGCGAGGAGTGCAGATGACCAGGTTCGATCCCTCGCTGTTCGAGAGCGGTTACGGCATCCGGTTCCACCGCTTCCAGAACCTCATGCCGAACCGGGTGCACGACATCCTGCTCGTGTCGAGCGTCTACGACTCGTTCATCATCGAGGAGGACGGTCGCCTCGACGAGGGCCTCATCCAGGAGTACCTGGGGCTGAACCTGGTCCACCAGCCGCGCATGATCCGCTGCTTCAGCGGAGCGGAGGCCCTGGAGAGGATCCGCGGGGGGGAGGAGTTCGGCCTGGTGGTGACCACCATGCACCTCGCGGACATGCACGCCCTCGCCTTCGCCCGCGAGGTCCGGACCACCCACCGGACGCTGCCCCTGGTCCTCCTCACCTACGACTACAAGGAGCTGAAGGAGGTCCGGAAGCGCCACGGCACCGAGGACTTCGACAAGGTCATCCTCTGGCAGGGGGACTACCGGCTGCTCCTGGCGGTGGTGAAGTACGTGGAGGACCGGCTGAACGTCCGGTCCGACACGGAGCTGATCGGGGTGCAGTCCATCATCGTGATCGAGGACAGCGTCCGTTTCTACTCCACCTTCCTGCCGCTCATCTACACGGAGGTGATGCGCCATTCCCAGGCGGTGCTCGCGGAGAGCCTGAACCTCTCCCACCGGATCCTGCGGATGAAGGCCCGCCCCAAGGTGCTGCTCTGCGAGACCTACGAGGACGCCTGGAACTACTTCGTCTCCTACCACGACAACATCCTGGGGGTCATCTCGGACATCGAGTTCCCCCGCCACGGGGAGCCGGACCCCCAGGCGGGCTTCGCCTTCGCCCGGGCGGTGCGGGCCTGGCACCCGGACGTGCCCGTGCTCCTGCAGTCCTCCGATCCCGCGAACCAGGAGCTGGCGGAGAAGATCGGGGCCTCCTTCATCCAGAAGAACTCCCCGTTCATGCTCCGGGAGCTCCGCCGCTTCGTGGTGGAACAGCTCTCCTTCGGGGACTTCGTCTTCCGGATGCCGGACGGCACGGAGGTGGGCCGGGCGCGGACCCTCCGGGACCTCGAGGAGGAGCTGGAGAAGGTCCCCCTGGAGTGCGTCCTCCACCACGCCCAGCGCAACCACTTCTCCTGCTGGCTGAAGGCCCGGACGGAGTTCTGGCTGGCGGAGCAGCTCCGGCCCCGCAAGGTCTCCGACTACGAGGACCCGGAGGAGGTGCGGCGCGACATCATCTCCAACCTCCGGGACTTCCGGCTGCGCCAGCAGCGGGGGCTGGTGGTGGACTTCGACCCGGAGGCCTTCGACCCGGAGCGGAGCTTCGCGCGGATCGGGGGGGGGTCCCTGGGGGGGAAGGGGCGGGGCCTGGCCTTCCTCCACCGCCTGATCGAGACCTACGGCATCAACGAGCGCTTCCCCGAGGCCTCCATCTCCGTGCCCCCCGTGGTGGTGCTCGGCACGAAGGTCTTCGACCGCTTCCTCGAGGACAACGGGCTCCAGGACTTCGCCATCGCCGAGGAGGACGACGAGGAGATCGTGCGGCGGTTCACGGAGGCCCCCCTCCCGGAGGACGTGACGGCCCTCCTCCGGGCCTACCTCGAGAAGGTCGACTACCCCCTGGCGGTGCGCTCCTCGAGCCTCCTCGAGGACTCCCAGCACCAGCCCTTCGCGGGGGTGTACGAAACCTACATGATCCCGAACCACGCCCCGGACCTCGAGGAGCGGCTCCGCGAGCTGCTCACCGCGGTGCGGCTCGTCTACGCGTCCACCTTCTCCCGGGTGGCCAAGACCTACACGCGCGCCACCGCCTACCGCCTGGAGGAGGAGAAGATGGCGGTGGTGATCCAGAAGCTCGTGGGGAGCGCCCACGGCCGCCGCTTCTACCCCGACTTCGCGGGCGTGGCCCGGTCCCACAACTTCTACTCCCGGCCGCCCATGCGGGCGGAGGACGGGATCGCCAACGTGGCCCTCGGCCTGGGAACCACGGTGGTGGAAGGCGGGGCCTGCGTGCGCTTGGGCCCGCGCTCCCGGGGGCACGTGATGCAGTTCGCCTCCGTGGAGGACAGCCTGGAGTACTCGCAGCGGCGCTTCGAGGGGCTCCCCTGCCGGGGGGAGGGGGGGGAGGGCGCGCCGCCGGGCCCGGCCGCCTTCCGGCTCGACGAGTACGACCTCTCCGCGGCGGAGGAGGACGGGGTCCTGGGGCTGGTGGCGTCCACGTACTCGGCGGAGAACGACGCCGTGTACGACGGGATCTCCCGCCCGGGGGTCCGGATCGTCACCTTCGCGCCCATCCTCAAGCTGGACGTCTTCCCCCTGGCCCGGATCCTGGAGTTCCTCCTGCAGGTGGGGCGGTGGAGCATGAGCGCGTCGGTGGAGATCGAGTTCGCGGTGAACTACTCGGTGCCGCCCGGGCGGCGGAAGGAGTTCCGGGTGCTCCAGATGCGCCCCATGGTCCTGGACCGGGGCTGGGAGGAGGTGTCCACCCGGGAGGTGGACCCGCGGCGGATCGTCTGCGAGAGCGACCACGTGCTCGGGAACGGGCTCCTCTCCGACATCCGGGACATCGTCCTCGTGGACCTGGACCGCTTCCACCGCTCCCGGACCCGGGAGGTGGCGGTGTCCATCACCCGCCTCGACCACCGGCTCCGCGGGGAGGAGCGGCCCTACGTCCTCTTCGGGGTGGGCCGCTGGGGCTCCTCGGACCCCTGGCTCGGCATCCCCGTCACCTGGGACATGATCTGCGGCGCCCGGGTCATCGTGGAGTCGAGCTTCCGCGACCTGAAGGTCACGCCCTCCGAGGGGTCCCACTTCTTCCAGAACCTCGCCAGCATGCGCATCGGCTACTTCACGGTGGACGGAGGCGAGGGGACGGGGTTCGTGGACTGGGACTGGCTCATGGGCCTTCCCCCGCACCGGGTGGAGGGGCTCTGCCGCCACGTGCGCCTGGAGGAACCCCTCACGGTGCGGATGGACGGGAGGACCGGCCACGGGGTGATCCTCCGCCCGTGAGAACGCGGGGCTGATCCGCGCCCGCGGGGGTCGAGGGAAGGGGGGACGCCGGTCAAGGGAGAGGGCCGGCCCGGCGGCCGGCCCTCTCGTCGTCTTCGAAAGGCGTCAGCCCATGGCCTTGACTTCGTCCACCGTCTTCTGGACGGAGGCGATGGAGCGCTGGAAGTTCTCCTTCTCCTCGTCGGTGAGCTCGAACTCCACCACCTTCTCCACCCCGCCCTTCCCGAAGAGGACGGGCACGCCCACGAAGAGGCCGCTCACGCCGAACTCCCCGTCGAGCAGCGCGGAGGCGGGAATGATCTTCTTCTTGTCGAAGATGATCGCCTCCGCCATCTCCAGGGCGGACCAGGCCGGGGAGACGAACGCCGAGCCGGAGCCGAGGAGCCCCACCACCTCGCCCCCGGCCTTGCGGGTGCGGGCCTCGATCTGGGCCAGGACCTCCTCGCTGATGAAGTGGGTCACGGGCAGGCCCGCGATGCGGCAGGCGCTGCGGATCGGGACCATGGAGTCCCCGTGGCCGCCGAGCACCATGGCCTCCACGTTCTCCACCGACACTCCCGCGGCCTCCGCCACGAAGAAACGGTAGCGGGTGGAGTCGAGCTGGCCCGCCATGCCCACCAGGCGGCTCTTCAGGGGGGAGAGCTGCTGGTAGAGGCGGTAGACGATCGCGTCCAGGGGGTTCGCGATCGAGATGACCATGGCCTCCGGGCAGTACTCCTTGATCGCCCCCGCCACGGTGTCCGTGATCTTCAGGTTGACGGTGAGCAGCTCCTCCCGGGAGGGGATGGACCCGTCGGGGCGCTTCGTCCGGGGCACGCCCGCGGTGTTGATGACCATGTCCGCGCCGGCGATGATGTCGAACTCGCGCGAGCCCACGAGCTTCACGTCGGAGTGGATGAGGGGGCGGCCTTCCGAGATGTCCAGGCACTTGCCCTTCGCCACGTCCGGCTCCTTCACGTCGACCGCGGCGACCGTTCCCGCGAGCTGCCGCCGCGCCAGCTCCTGCACCAGCACGGCACCGATGTTGCCTGTTCCGATGACGGCGATCTTCCCGAGCATGATGGGTCCTTCCTTTCCTCTGGTAGGAGGTCTCCGGGTCGAGACGAGGTGGCGCGTGCGGGCGTCATCCGCGGACCCCCGGAGGATACTGCAAGGGCCGGCGGACCACCAACGGAAACGACCCGGCCCGGGGCGGCGGGCCGGGGCCTTCTCCGGCGCGGCCTCAGGACTCCTGGAGCTCGTCGATGAGCTTGAGGAGCACGGCCTTGGCGTCGCCGAAGACCATGAGGTTGTTCTCGTACTCGAAGAGCTCGTTCTTGATGCCCGCGAAGCCGGGACTCAGGCTGCGCTTGATGGTGTACACGGTGCGGGCCTCGAAGACGCGGAGGATGGGCATGCCCCAGATGGGGCTCGTCCGGTCCTTCTGGGCGGCGGGATTCACCACGTCGTTGGCACCGAGGACGATGGCCACGTCGGTGTTCTGGAACTCGGGGTTGATCTCGTCCATCTCCACGAGCTGCTCGTAGGGGACGTCGGCCTCCGCCAGGAGGACGTTCATGTGGCCGGGCATCCGGCCCGCCACGGGGTGGATCGCGTACCGCACGACGGCGCCGCGCTCCTCGAGCAGGGCCCCGAGCTGCTTGCAGGCGTGCTGGGCCTGGGCCACGGCCAGGCCGTAGCCGGGGACGATGATCACCGACTGGGCGTCCTCGAGGATCATCGCCGCCTCCTCGGGGGAAGCCTCCTTCACCGTGGTGTACCCCTCCTTGCCCCCCTGCCCGGTGGAGTCGGCGGTCCCGAAGCCGCCGAAAAGCACGTTGGCGAGCGAGCGGTTCATGGCCTTGCACATGAGGTTGGTGAGGATGAGCCCCGCCGCCCCCACCAGCGCGCCGCAGATGATGAGCACCGCGGAGTGGAGCACGAAGCCGGTCATGCTGGCCGCGATGCCGGAGTAGGAGTTGAGCAGCGAGATCACCACGGGCATGTCGGCGCCCCCGATGGGGATCACCAGCATCACCCCGAGGAGGAAGGCGGCCAGGAGGAGGACGGCGAGCAGGACGGCCATGAGGGTGGGGGAGGTGACCACGAAGGCGGCCAGGACGCCGAGGAGGAGGGCCCCCGCGAGCAGCGCGAGGTTCAGGAAGTGGCGGCCGGGAAGGAGGATCGGCGCCCCCGTGATCTTCCCCGCCAGCTTGGCGTAGGCCACCACGCTGCCCGTGAAGGTCACCCCGCCCACGAGCAGGCTCAGGGCGAGGGTGGGAGCGGAGCCCGCGGTGAAGACCTCCGCCATGGTGAGCCGGCCCCCGGAGAAGGCCCCCTGGTGCATGAAGTAGTAGGCCAGCGCCACGAGGGCGGAGGCGATGCCCCCGGATCCGTTGAAGAGGGCCACCATCTCCGGCATGCCCGTCATGGGCACCTTCACCGCGGCGAAGGCCCCGATCAGGCTCCCCACCACCAGGCCCGCCACCACCCAGGCGATGTCGATGTTCCGGGTGGCGACGAGCGTGGTCACGATCGCCACCAGCATGCCCACGGCGGCCAGGAGGTTGCCCTGCCGGGCCGTGCGGACCTTCGCCATCCGCTTCAGGCCGAAGATGAAGAGGACCGCGGACAGGAGATACGCCAGCGTCTCGAGGGTCTGCATCTCAGCGCCCCTTCCCGCGGAACATGTGCAGCATGCGGTCCGTGACCAGGAAGCCGCCCACCACGTTGACGGTGGCGGTGACGATGGCCAGGAAGCCCAGGAGGTTGGCGAGGAACGCGGCCCCGAGCTGCGCGGAGGCCAGCGCTCCCACGATGGTGATCCCCGAGATCGCGTTCGCGCCGGACATGAGCGGCGTGTGGAGCGTGGGGGGAACCTTCGTGATGAGCTCGAACCCCACGAAGATGGCCAGCACGAAGACGTAGAGCCCGATCATGAGCGGGTCGGACATGGTCAGTCCCCCTTTCCGGCGAGGGCCTTGGCGGTGGGTTCGTGTCGGACCTCTCCCGCGTGCGTGACGACGGCGCCCGCGTTGATCTCGTCCTCGAGGTCCACGTGGATCTCCCCCTCCTTCACGAGGTGGGTCACCACCGCCAGGACGTTGCGGGCGTAGACGTGGCTGGCGTCGAAGGGGACCCGGCCGGGCACGTTGGTGTCCCCCAGGATCCGGACGCCTCCGTGCTCCACCACCCGGCCCGGCTCGGTGAGCTCGCAGTTCCCGCCCATGGCGGCGGCGAGATCCACGATGACGGTGCCGGGGCGCATGGCGTCCACCATCTCCGCGGTCACCAGGCGCGGGGCCGGGCGGCCGGGGATGAGGGCGGTGGTGATCACGGCGTCGGCGGCCGCGATGTGCTCCGTGAGGATCCGGCGCTGCTTCGTGAGGAAGTCCTCCCCGAGGTCCTTGGCGTAGCCGCCCTCGTCCTCCGCGTCCTGCGGGGTGGGAAGGTCGATGAAGCGGCCGCCGAGGCTCTCCACCTGCTCCTTCACCACGGGACGGATGTCCGAGACCTCCACCACCGCGCCGAGCCGCTTCGCGGTGGCGATGGCCTGGAGCCCCGCCACCCCCGCGCCCAGGATCACCACCCGCGCGGGCTTGATCGTGCCCGCCGCGGTCATCATGAGCGGGAAGATCTTGCCGAGCGCCTCCGCGGCCATGATCACCGCGCGGTAGCCCGCGAGGTTGCTCTGGGAGCTCAGGGCGTCCATGCTCTGGGCGCGGGTGATGCGCGGCACCTGGTCCATGGCGAAGGCGGTGACCTTGCGGGCCGCGAGCTTCCGGACGAGCTCCAGGTCGAGGAGGGGGTAGAGGAAGCTCACGAGGACGGCGCCCTGCGCCGGGAGGTCCGCCTCGTGGCCCCCTTCGCCGGGAAGGACGGCGGGGGGATGGAGCTTGAGCACGAGGTCCGCCTCCCCCCAGGCGGGCACCGGATCCTCGACGATCCGCGCGCCGGCCTCCTCGTAGGCGGGGTCCGGGAGGCCGGAGGCGACGCCGGCCCCGGCCTGGAAGGCGACCTCCAGGCCCCCCTTGACCATGCGTTTCACCGTTTCCGGGGTGGCCGCGACCCGGGTCTCGCCGTCCCGGATCTCCCGCGGTATGAAGACCTTGAGCATGTCATCCTCGAAGAGGTGATGGATGGTTCGCCCCCGTCCCCCGCCTTGCCGGGAGCGCGAATTGTATGCAGTCGCGGAGGGTTGGCAAGATTCTGCGCCGGACCGGCGGGCATGTTATGAAGTTCCTTTTGCGGGGAGAAGCCATGGCCGCGAAGACATCCCTGCGGAGGCTCTTCCGGGGCCTCTGCGCCGCGGATCCGAGGGAGCGGTTCGAGGCGGTGCGGGCGCTCGGCGCCCGGGCGGAGGCGGACGCCGCCGAGGACCCCGAGCGCCCCCGCATCCTCCTCCAGCGTCTGGCCTGGAGCCTCATGGACGAGTCCGGGGCCACGGGCTGGGGGGCTCCCGAGGCCATCGGGGAGATCCTGGCGCGGCTTCCCGCCCTGCGGCCCGGCTACGTGGGGCGCTTCTCCCAGTGGTTCGGCCACCCCGAGGTCTACCTCGGCAACCCCGTGTTGGACGCGGGGGCGGTGTGGGCCATGGGCCGGATCGGGAGCGCAGAGGACTTCCCGGAAGAACCCTTCGCGCCGCACTTCCGCCGCTTCCTCCGGAGTCCCGACCCGCAGCTCCGGGGCGCGGCCGCCTTCGCCGCGGGGCGCCTGGGGTACGCCTCCATCGAGGGGGAGCTCCGCCGCGCCCTCGCGGACGAGGGGGAGTGCGTCCTTCTCGTGGGCGGGGAGTGCCGCGCGGACACGGTGGGGGGGTTCACCCGGCGGGCCCTGGAGGAGCTGGCCGGAGCCTGAACCCGCCGGCGTCTCCTCCGGGGGCCGGGGCCCGCTCACTCGTGGAACTCGAGGATGTCCCCGTCCTCGAGCTCGAGGTCCCGGGCCACGCGCTGGCCGTCGTGGAAGCGGGGACCCCAGGCCCGCGCGTAGCGGAGGTTGGCGGCCAGCTCCCGGTGGATGGCGCGGGCCGCCCCCTCCACGGTGGTGCCCCGGGGGAGGACGAAGGGCTCCGTGAGGTCCGGCTCCCGGCCGGGGGCCTTGGTGTAGACCCGGATCACGTCGAGGATCCCGACGAGGCGGCGGAGCATCGCGGAGAGGCCCTCCCCGGTCTCCAGGGAGACGGGCAGCACCTCGAGATCGGGGGCATACTCCTCGAGCAAGGAGAGCCGGTCCGCGGCCCCCGGGAGGTCCGCCTTGTTCCCGGCCACCAGGTACCGGAGGTAGCGCACGCCGATCTCCCGCTCCTCGAGAGGGATCTCCCCCAGGTGGACGCGGAACCCCGCGAGGGCTTCCCGCACGGCATCCCAGTGGTCCAGGAGGTCGTCGCTGCCCAGGTCCAGGAGCACGAGGAGCAGGTCCGGGTTGCGCACGAGCTCCGTGAGCCAGGGCTCGCGGTGCTCGGCGGTGACGGGGGGGAGATCCACGAGCTGGAGCGGGATCTTGTCCACCACCACGATGCCGGGGGTGGGGGTCCGCGTGGTGAAGGGATACTCCGCCACCTCCGGGCGCGCGTGGGTGAGGTCCGCCACCAGGCGCGACTTGCCGGAGTTGGGCGGCCCCACCAGCGCCACCTGGGCGGCGCCGGAACGTTCCACGCGGTGACCCGGGCCCCGGCGGCCGGACCCCTTGCCCCGGCCGCCGCCGGAGCGGAGCCGGGCGATCTTCCTCTTCAGGTCCGCCTGCAGCTTCTCCGTCCCCTTGTGCTTGGGGATCGTGGCGAGCATCTCCCGGAGGGCGTCGAGCCTCTCCCGGTCGTTCGCGGCCCGCCGGTACGCCTCCTCCGCGGCCCGGTACCGTGGCGTCAGGTTCGCCGGCATGGTGACCACTCTGGGGTACGGCCCCATGTGCGTCAAGATGATGCGTATGGGGCCGTACCCCAGTGTTGCACGGAAGGGGGAGAGCGGCTACCGCCGGCGGGGGATCTTGCCCTCGCCGCGGATCAGGTCCCGGATCTCGGCCTCGGTCAGGTGCTCCGGGGTCTCCGCGCCCGCCATGTGGGTGATCCTCTCCTCCACCACCGTGCCGTCGAGGTCGTCCGCGCCTCCGGTGAGGGCGAGGCGGGCGGTCTCGAGCCCGGTCATGACCCAGTAGGCCTTGACGTGGCGCACGTTGTCCAGGAGGAGCCTCGCCACCGCGATCTCCCGGAGCACGGCGTCCCGCCCCGCCAGGGGGAGGTGGGCGAGGACCGTGTTCTGCGGGTGGAAGCGGAGGGGGATGAAGGAGACGAAGCCCCCCGTCTCGTCCTGGAGGGCGCGGATCCGGAGGAGGTGATCCACCTTCTCCTCCACCGTCTCGATGTGCCCGAAGAGGAGCGTGGCGTTGGAGCGGAGGCCGGCGCGGTGGATCTCGCGGTGGATCTCGAGCCAGCGGCGGGGGGGGATCTTCCCGCGGAAGAGCTTCTTCCACACGCGATCGGAGAGGACCTCCGCTCCCCCGCCGGGCACGAAGGCCAGGCCCGCCTCCCGGAGTTCGCGGATCACCTCCGCCACGGGCACGCCCCTCAGGCGGGCGAAGTGGTCCAGCTCCACGGCGGTGAAGGCCTTGAGCGCGAGGCCCGGGAACTCCCGGGAGAGCATCCGCAGGAGCTCGGGGTAGTACTCGTAGGGAAGATCCGGATGGAGGCCCCCCACGAGGTGGATCTCCGTGGCCCCCGCGGCCGCGGCCTCCCGGGCCCGCTCCCGGATCTCGTCGAGGGAGAGCTCGTAGGCCCCCGCCTCCCCTCGCTTCTTCGAGAAGGCGCAGAAGAAGCAGGAAAGGATGCACAGGTTCGAGTAGTTGATGTGGCGGTTGACGACGTAGGTGACGGTCTTCCCGTTCTTCCGCTCCGCCGCCTCGTCGGCGAGCCGCCGGATCCCGGCGAGGTCCGCCTCCTCGTAGAGGCGGATCCCGTCGTCCCGGTCCAGGCGCCGGCCGGCCCCGACCTTCGCGGCGATCGCATCCAGGGTTCCCGCGGGCATGGGCGGATTGTCACGACGGGGTCGGAACGCTCCCAGCGATTTTCCGGGCGGCCGCGGCGAGCCAGAGGATCCACTCCGCGAGGAGCACGGCGAGGGCCAGGAGGAGGAGAGGACCGCGGAGGGGGAGGTTCCGCTCCACCACCCCGGGTTCGGACGGATGCTCGGTGCCTCCGAGCACCACGCCCCGCCGCGGGGTCACGTCCGACTCCGCCTCCGAGAGGAGCGAGACGGCCACCGACTCGGGGGGATAGTCCGATCCCTCCCAGGCGAGGGTGTAGAAGCCGGCGCGCCCGGTCCGCGAGAAGGAGACGGACCCGTCGGGAAGGGGCGCCAGGCGGATCCCGCCGCCGCCCGGCGTCCGGATGCGGGCGCCCTCGACCCCCGGGGGCAGCGGCCGCGCGAGCGGTTCGCCCGCGGGCAGGTACCCTCCCCGCCCGCCTCCCGCCCGGCGGTAGGCCTCCTCCACGAGGTTGGCGAAGAGGATGGGGAAGGCGGGGCGGAGCGCCAGGTTGGTGTCCTCGATCCGAAACCCCGCCACGAGCCGGACCCCCGGCCCCGGGAGGCGCACGAGGAGGGGCCCCTCCGTGGCCTCGAGGAGGACGCGGGCCCCGGGGGCGGCGGCCAGGGGCGAGGCCCGGGCCACGAGCACGCGGGACCAGTCCACGCCCCGGTTCAGGGGGTCGCGGCGGTCCCAGTCCACGAGGGAGGGATTCTTCACCGGCGGGCCAAGGGTCACGTCTTTGCCGGGAGGGGTGCAGTCCAGGTAGAGGGCGGAGGCCGGGAGGCGGCCCTCCCCGGGCGCGGCCCCCGCGGGGACGCGGCCGTCGAAGATCACGAGGTGGAAGCCGCCCACCTCCGCCCCCGTCTCGGGGCCCAGGTCGGCGGGTTTCACCGCGTAGACCTCGATCCGGGGGTGGAGGTCCCGGAGCCGGGCGAGGAAGGGGTTGCCCTCCGTCACCACCAGGATCCGCCGGGCCGTGTCGCGGGGCAGCGTGAAGAAGGCCCGGTCGTCCGCGGGGAGGGCGTCCTCGGGTTCCAGGCGGAGGGCGAAGGGGCCGGGCCCGAACGCGGAGAGATCGAAGGCCGCGGACTCCACGGACCGGGCGCCCACCCGGACCTCCGCGGCGTCGAGGAGCTTCCCGTCGCGGAGGAGGGAGAGCGTGCGCGAGACGGGCGCGGGGCCGGGGTTCGCCACCCGCACGAAGACCCGCGACGTCCCCGCGAGGTCCGCGGCGACGTCGACCCCCACGATCCCCGCGTTGCCGGCGGTCTCCCCCACGCCCACGAAGGCGAGGGAGGCGCGGGCCAGGGAGGGAGGGAGCTCGAGCACGGCGGCGAAGGCGCCGTCGCTCACCAGGAGGACCTCCACGGAGCGGGGGGGGAGGGCGGCGGCGGCGGCCGCGGCCAGGTCCAGGCCCTCCGCGGGGTCGGTGCCGAGATCGGCGGGCTCGAGGTCCGAGAGAAGGCGGCGGAGGGCACGGGTGTCCTCCGTGAAGCCGGAGAGGATGCGGGCCCGGCGGTCGAAGGCCACGAGCATGGCCCGGTCCCCGCGGCGGAAGGTGTCGAGGAGCGTGCCGATGCGGTCGCGGGCGAGATCGAGCCGGGTGCGCCCGTCCGCCTCCCGCGTGCCCATGGAGGCGCTCCGGTCGAGGAGGACGACCACCCGCCGGGCGGCCCGGGTCTCCCCCGTGCGGAGCACGGCCTCCGCCGCGGCCAGGGCGAGGAGCGCGAGGGCCGCGAGCTGCAGGAGGAGCAGGATGCCGGCGGTGAGCTTCCGGAGGAGGGGGGAGACGCGTTCGTCCTCGAGGGACTTCCGCCAGAGGAAGTTCGTGGGGACGAGGACCTCCTCCCGCCGCCGGCGGAGCATCCAGAGCAGAAGGATGGGCACGGCGAGGCCGAGGAGGAGGAGGTAGAGGGGCGCGAGCAGGCTCATTGCAGAACCCCCTGCTCCCGCAGGTGGCGCAGCACGAGGTCCTCGAAGGAGACGCCGGTGGAGCACCGGAGGTAGCCCAGGCCGCGGCGCCGGGCGTAGTCCTCGATGCCGGAGAGGTAGGCGGCGAGGTTCCGCCGGTAGGCCCGGACCAGCCCCGCGGTGACGGAGACGTCGAGCCCGTCCCGCTCCTCGGAGTCCACGAGGCGGAGATCGCCGGCCAGGTCCGGTTCCAGCTCCTCCCGGGAGAGGACCTGGATGAGGTGCACGTCGAGCGCGGGGCGCACGAGGAGCCGCAGGAGCGGTCGCGGGCCCTCCCGGAGGAGAAGGTCGGAGACGAGGACCGCCACCCCGCTCGGGCGGGCCTCCGCCAGCCAGCGCCGGAGGCCGGGGACGAGCGCGTTCCTCCCCGCGGCGGGGATCTCCTCGAGGAACCTAAAGAGCCGGCCCGCGGCCGGCAGGCCCCGCTGCCAGGGGAGTTCCCGGGGGCCCTCCTCCTCGAGGGCCACCACCTTCACCCGGCTCATCGAGGCCAGGGCCACGTAGCCCAGGGCGGCCGCCACCTTCCGGGCCAGCTCGATCTTCGCCGGCCGGCCGAAACCCATGGAGGCCGACCCGTCCACGAGCACGGTCAGGCGCAGCTCCTCCTCGTCGTGGTAGAGCTTCACGAAGAGGCGGTCGAGCCGCCCCATGAGGTGCCAGTCCAGGAAGCGGATGTCGTCCCCGTAGACGTACTCCCGGTGATCGGCGAACTCCACGCTGCGCCCCCGGCGGCGGGACCGTCGCTCGCCCCGGAAGCGGCCGGAGAGGACCTTCCGCATGCCGATCTGCAGCCCTTCGAGGCGCGCCATGAACTCGCCGGTGAGCAGGGGGGACGGCTCCTTCACGTTTCCTCAGGCCTCCTCGTGCAGGAGATCGCGGGCGGGGACGCTGCGGAGCACGGCCCGCACCACCTCGTCGGCCCCGACCCCGTCCGCCTCCGCCTCGAAGGAGAGGAGCACCCGGTGGCGGAGCGCGGGGAAGGCGGCCGCCTCGATATCCCGGAAGGCGACGTTCGCCCGCCCGTCGAGGAGGGCGCGGACCTTGGCCCCCAGGACGAGGGCCTGGGCCCCGCGGGGGCTCGCCCCGTACCGCACGTACTTCTCCACTTCCGGAGGGGCGTCGGGCCCCCCGGGGTGGGTGGCCAGGACCAGCCGCGTGGCGTAGTCCGCCACGTGCCCGGCCAGGATCACGCCCCGCACGAACGTCCTCCACTCGAGGATCTCGCCGGCCTCCATGACGGGCTCGGCGGCCGGCTCCTCCGTGGCCGTGGTGCGGTCGAGGATGTCGTTCAGCTCGCTCCTCGAGGGCGGCCGGATCAGGAGCTTCACCTGGAAGCGGTCGAGCTGGGCCTCGGGGAGCGGATAGGTGCCCTCCATCTCGATGGGGTTCTGGGTGGCGAGGACGATGAACGGCCGGGGAAGGGGCCGCGTCTCCCCGGCCACCGTGACCGAGGTCTCCTGCATGGCCTCGAGGAGGGCCGACTGGGTCTTGGGGGTGGCGCGGTTGATCTCGTCCGCGAGCAGCACGTGGGCGAAGACGGGGCCGGGTTCGAAGCGGAAGGTGCGCCGCCCCTCGCGGTCGTCGAGGACGATGGTGCCCACCACGTCGGCGGGCATGAGGTCCGGCGTGAACTGGATCCGGCGGAACCGGAGCGAGAGCGCCGCGGAGAGGGTGCGCACGAGCAGGGTCTTCCCCGTGCCCGGGACGCCTTCCAGCAGGCAGTGACCCCCGGTCATGAGGGCGGAGATCACGCCGCGGACGATCTCCTCCTGTCCCACGATGACCTTCGCCAGTTCCGCGGTGAGCGCGGTGAAGCGCTCCGCGAAGAGCGCGGCACGCCGCCTCGGGTCGTCTTCCACGTCTACCTCCCGGTCTCTTCCCAGTCCTGCCGGCGGCGGGCGCGCTTCTTGGCCTCGAGGAGGCCGGAGAGCCCGCCGTCCTCCGCCTCCTCCCCCGGCGGCCGCGCCTCGGGGCGCGCGGGGCGGAACTCGTCCGGGGCGGTGGGGGGTCCTCCTCCCCCCGCCGGGGCGCGCTCGACCCCGGGCCGGGGAACGGCCCTCCGCCGGGGGACGAGCCGGGCCAGCCAGGCCCCCGGGGAGACCCGGAGCCTGCGGACCAGGACGTCCAGGGGCAGGAGGAGGGCCGCGAGCGCCACGAGGAGCGTGGCCAGGGGGCGCGGGGCCCGGGACGAGGCGATGGGCCCCGCGTACACGTCCTCCGTGCCGGAGAGCAGGCGCGCCCCGGTCTCGGCGGCCAGGCGCTCGAAGAAGGCCCGGTTCGTGGCGGGCGCCGCGTACTCCGCGGGGTAGGGCACGGACACGGGGACCTCGAGCTGCTGCACCGCCCCCGTGGCGGGGTCCCGGTAGCGGATGACCGCCAGCCGCGTGCCCTCCCCCTGCACGCGGAAGCGCCCCTCGTAGATCCCCGCCCCCTTCTGCACCACGGGAAACGGCTGCGGGGAGTGCCCGGCGCCCGCGGCCGTCCCCTCCAGGTGGAGGAGGTCCAGTTCCTCCCCCGTGTCGGAGAGAGCGGTGACCCGGACGATGGCGGTGTCCCCGACGACGGTGACCGTGGCGTGGAAACCCGAGCGGCCGGCCTGCCGAAAGACGTCCCGGGTGATCTGGGCGAGGAAGCGGTCCAGGCGGGCCCAGCCCGCGAAGGCCCCGATCCACCCGCCGCGCAGCGCCGAGGTGAAGGCGGTGGCCCGGCCGAGCCCGTAGCGCCAGGCGGCGAGGATGGGGTCGCCGTCGGGGGAGACGATGGAGACCTCGGCGCGCGGCTTGGCCTCGGTGAGGGAGTAGGCGTCCAGGGACGGGAGGGGGGCGAGCCCCCGGAGCGCGGGGGGCCGGTCCTCCGGGGCGGTGGTGAAGCGCGGGACGAACGGCTTCCGCCGGACGGCGGCGCGCCTGAGGGTGGTGGCTTCCTTCACGAAGATGCGGGGCAGCGTCGATACCTGGCGCCGGGTGAGGAGGTAGAAGCGCCCCTTGCCCCAGCGGGCCAGCGCGGCCATGACGCGCTCCCCGGACCGGTTGTGGGCGGCGATGCACACCGAGGATACGGTGATCCGCGCGTCCGTGAGGCGGCCGATCAGGCGGGGGTCGGGCTGGGCCGCGTCGCCGTCGGAGATGACCACGATGTGCTTCAGGTGGGCGGGCACGTTCCGGAGCGCGTTCTCCGCCAGGGCCAGGGAGGAGTCGAAGGAGGGCATGTCCCCCGGGTTCATGGAACCGAGCCGCCCCAGGACGGCGCCCAGGTCCCGGACGGGAGCGAGGGGCACCGCGAACTCGTCGCCGCGCGGCCCGTAGATGATCACCCCCGCGTAGTCCCGGGGACCGAGGGCCGCGATGGACCGGCGGGCGATCTCCACCGCCCAGAAGTTGCCGTCGGCGAACTCGGAGGTGTGGAGGATGAGCACGAGGGCCCCGTTCAGGAGCACCTGCTTCTGCTTCACGCGCATCCGGACGGGGAGCGCCCGCTCCAGCGCGGTGTCCTCGTAACCGCCGGGGCCGTAGGCGTTCTCCCCGCCGAGGACGAGGAGCCCCACCCCGAGGTCCCGGACGGCCGTTTCCAGGGCGTCGAGCTGGGCGGGGGTCAGGTCCAGGGCGGAGACGTCGGAGAGCACCACCGCGTCGAAGGGCTGGTAGAAGACGGCCTTCACGGGCATCTCCCCCGGGGCCCGGCGGACCACGGCGATCCCGGAGGCGGTGAGCGAATCCGCGACCGGGGACGAGGCGGGGTCTCCGCCTTCCACCACGAGCACCCCTCCCTCGCCGAGGACCCGCACCAAGGCCCGGACCTCGTTGTTGCGCCGGAGCGTGTCCCCCTCCGCCTCGAGCACCACGGACAGCTCGTGCATCCCCGGCCCCGCGAGCCGGGCCCGGAAGGTGGGGCCCCGGAACTTGCCCGCGGCGAGCGCGATCTCCCGTTCCGCCAGGGGCGCCCCGTCCACGAAGGCGCGGAGGGTCCCGGTGCCGCCGCCCCGGGCGCAGCGGACGATGGGGGTGAAGGAGACCACCGAGGACGGGGGGGCCGTGGAGGGGGCGTCCAGGCGGAGGAGCGAGGCCTCGCGGGGCCGGTCGTAGACCACGGGCAGGCAGGCGAGCTCGATGCCGTCGCCCGCCGCGCGCCGGGCTTCCGCCACGGCGTCGCCCCTCGTCTCGTTCCCGTCGGTGACGAGAACGACGCGTCGGGCCCGGCCCCGGGGGAAGGAGGAGACGGCGAGGCGGACGGCGGCCGCGATGTCCGTGGCGTCGCGGTCCACGCGGCTTCCGGGCCGGAGCAGATCCGGGGAGGACCGTACTCCGGGCTCCCCGGAGCCGAAGGGGACCTCCACGGCGGCGCCGTCCGCGAAGAGGATGACCTCGTCGTCGTCCTCGGGCCCGCGGGCGGCGCGGACCTGCACGAGCCAGTCCGTGAGGGCGGCCAGGCGGGAAGGCGGTACGCTGCGGGAGACGTCCACCAGGAAGGCCACGGAGCGCCCGCGCGCCGTCGAGGCGACCCGGGGACCGGAGAGGGCGAGAATGAGCAGTGCCGCCAGGAGACCCCGGACGGCGGCGGGAAAGAGCCGGGCCCGGCGGCCGCGGGGCGGCAGGAACAGGCTTCCGGCGAGGACGAGGACCAGGGGCGCGAGGAGCCAGAGGTAGCCGGGATCGCGGAAGGTCATCGGTCCTCCGGGCCGCTGAAGAAGCGGCGGACGTAGTCCCGGTACCGGCGCGGGATCTCGCCCCGGCGGAGGGCCTCCTCCGCCTCGCGTTCCGCGGCGCGGAGGAGGGCCCGGTACGTCTGCGGGTCGTCCTCGGGGCGCGGCAGCGCGCGCACCGTGCGGAGGAGGTCCGCCGCGCCCTCCGGTCCCACCCGGCCCGGGACGAGATGCGGCCGGAACGGCCGGGGGCTCCGGGCGCTCCCGGGGGAACCGCCGCGGCCGTCGCCCACGCCCCCGGTGCCCGGTCCCCGTCCCGTTCCCCCGCCCGCCGTCCCGGCGCGGGGGTTCGCCCCGCGGCCCCGCGGCACGGGAGCGTGGCCCCATCCCGCCCCGAGTCCGGGGAGGGCCGTCCCGGGCAGGCCCCCGAGCGACGCGCGGCAGAGGCGGATCTCCCGGCCGGCCTCGATCATGCGGCGCAGCTCCTCGACCGCCTGCAGCGCCCGCGCGAGCTCCTCCTCGGTCATCTGGAGGGATCGGTAGCCCCGGGGAGAGGCGTTCCCCGCCTGCTCCAGGGCCCGGCGGAGCTCCTCGAGGAGGCGGCGGCCGGTCTCGGACTCCCCGAGAGCCCGCCGGAGCCGGTCCAGGGCGTCGGCGAGCCGGGCCAGCTCGTCGCGGGAAGGCAGGTCGCGGAGGAGTTCGCGCACGAGGGCGCTCTCGCCCTCGAAGGGGCGGAGACCCGCCAGGGCCCGGCGGAGGCGGGCGACGGAGTCGCGGGCCCGGGCCAGCGCCTCCGCATCGAGAGCGGGAACCTCCTCCCGGGAGATCCGCTCCCAGAGGCCCGTGAGCAATCCCCGGGTGTGGAGGGGGTCGGCCTTCTCGA
>JAOZQC010000299.1 GCA_029932425.1 Planctomycetota bacterium
GCGCCGCCCTCCTCGACGTCGACCCCCGGGTCCGGGCCGCCGCCCTGGCGTGCCTCGGCGCCCGGGGAGAGGCGGCGGACGGGCCGGACGTCGAGGCTCGCCTGCGGGATCCTTCTCCCCTCGTCCGCGGGGAGGCGGTGCGGGCCCTGGCTTCCCTGGGCCGGGTGGAGACGGCCGTGACCCGGGGGCTTGCGGACGGGGCGCCCGCCGTCCGGCGGGCGGCCCTCCTCGCGGCCCGGCGCTTGCCCCTCGAAGCGCGGCGGCGGCTCCTCGCCGGGGCCCCCCGGGAGGCGGATCCCTGGCTCGCGAAGCTGAGGGGAAGCCTGGTGCGCCCGGAGCGCACGAATTGACTCCTCCTCCCTCCGCTGATAGCTTCCCTCTGCGAAACGGCGGGAGGGGGCCGCGAGAGGGCGGCACGGAGCCGCGGAAAGCCGGGTGAGGGATGATCGCGGGAGATCGTGAGATCGCGGAGCGGGTGGCGGACCTCCTGGCGGAGGGGCCGCGCACGGGGTACGCCCTCGCCGTGGAGCTGGCGAGCCGGTTCGGCCTGCCGCTCGCCGGCCGGCAGGGCAGCCTCTACGCCGCCCTCCTCCACCTGGAGAGGGAGGGGTTTCTCGAGAGCCGGTGGGAAACGCAGCCGGGCGGAGACCGCCGTCGCGTCTACCGGCTGCCCGTCCTCCGCGACGCGGACTGCCCGCCGGAGAGGGAGATCCTCCCGTGAGCGGGCGCCTGGCCCGATACGCCCGGCGGGCCGCGAGGTCGCGCCGGCTTCCTCCGGCGGCGCGCAGCCGCCTCGTCGAGGAGATCCGGGGACATCTCGAGGACGCCGCCGCGGAGTACCGGGCGCTCGGGCACCCGCCCCGGCAGGCGGAGCGCCGGGCCCTCCGCGACTTCGGAGACCCCCGCCGGGTGCGCACCGACCTCGGCCGGGCCTGGAGCGGCCGGCGCGTGGTCCTCTTCCCGCGCCTCCTCCGCGATCACCTGGCGGCGTTCCTCGTCTACGACCTGAAGGTGTTCCTCCTCCTGTTCGCGGTGGTGCTGGTTCTCCGGTGGCAGGTGGTGGCGGCCTACCACATCCCCACGAAGTCCATGGAGCCAACGCTGCACGGCGATCCCACGGACGGCGACCGGATCCTCGTGAACAAGCTCTACTACCACCTGCACCGGCCCCGGCGCTGGCAGGTGGCGGTGTTCGAGAGGGTCGGCGACGACCGCAACCTCATCAAGCGGATCGTGGGGCTCCCCGGCGAGACCATCGACATCCGCCACGGCGACATCTACATCGACGGGCGGATCGCCCGGAAGCCCCGGGACGTGCAGGAGGGCCTCCTCGTGCCCGTGTACCGGGACGGCCGGGACCTCGTCTCCTCGGTGGAGGGGCGCACGCTCGAGGGGCTGGCGGCCTGGAAGCGGAACGGGGCGGGACGGTGGACGGAGGACCGCGGCCGCTTCCATTGCACCGTGGAGCCGGGCCGGGAGACGAGCCTGAGCTGGCCGCGTCCCGTTCCCGACGAGTATCCCGGGGGGGAGGCCCGCCCCCACCCGGATCTCGTGGGGGACCTGGTCCTCGAGTTCCGGGTGCGGCCCGGGAAGGGGGTCTCGGTGGTGGGGGCGGAGCTCCGGGAGGGGGAGGACGCCTTCGAGGTCAAGGTGCCGGTGGGGACCCGCGGCGACACCGTGCTGCTCCGGCGGAAGAAGGAGGTGGCCCGGGCGAGGGGCGTCCGTCTCGTTCCCGGGCGCGAGGTCCACTTCCGCTTCGCCAATCTCGACGACCGCGTGACGCTGGAGATCGAGGGCCGGGAGGTCCTGCGGCTCGACGTGAGCCGCCCGTCCTCGGCCACCGTCCGGGACCAGCCCCCCGCCACCTTCGGCGTGCTGGGGGGCGAGGCCGACTTCCGGGAGGTGACCCTCTCCCGGGATATCCACTACGTGGTGGACGGGCCGATGCCCACGAGGATTCCCCCCGGCCGCTACTACATGCTCGGCGACAACTCGGTGAACTCCAACGACAGCCGGCGCTGGGGGACCGTGCCCGGGGACCATCTCATCGGCCGCCCCTTCCTGGTCTTCTGGCCCCCCGCCCGCGTCAAGGTCCTCCGCTGAAGGTTGCATACGGAGGCGGGAACATCCTGGAACCTTCCACTCGCCTCCCCCCGACCTCCCGCCCGCCGCCCGATCCGCCGCCGGTGCGGAGTCCGGAGGATGCCGCGCGCCGGACGGGCCGGGACCCGGCCGCGGGCGCTCCTCCTCCGGTCCTTCGCATCGGGAGGGGTGACGGAACCCGCGAGCGGGACGGAGCCCTCGCCCTCCGGGGAAACCCGGGGCACCCGGGCGACGCCCCCGAAGCCGTCCCCATCGGCGGCGTTTCGGACTACGCCCGGGCCGGCCGGTCGGGACGGGGGATGATGCAGAGGAAGCGCAGGTCCTCGCCCCGGTCGGCGCGGAACTGGTGGATCTCGCCGGGGGGAACGTAGACCGAGGAGCCGGGCCCGATCTCGTGTTCCCCCTCCGCCCCCGAGACCGTCCCCCGGCCGGACAGCACGAAGACCTCGTGCTCGCCGGGATGGGAGTGGCGGGGGGTGTGGCCGCCGGCCCGGACGTCGAACGCCCGCATGACGAAGTTCGGGGCGCCGTCCTCCCGGCCGATGAGGACGCGCTTCACCACCCCCTCCGCCCCCTCCATGCCGGGGGGCGCGCCGGGGATCTCGTGGATGGCCTTGATCTTCATGAAGGCCATCATGCCCGGCGCGCCGCGCGCCCGGAAGGATCAGAAGTCGACGGTGACCTGGATGAAGAAGAAGTCCGCGTCGTCGTCGGAACCGGTGTCGTCGAGGAACTCGCCCGCGAAGAAGTGGGACCAGCCCGCCCAGAGCACCACGTTCTTCGAAAGCTTCGCCTTCACGTGGACGTCGAGGTCGCTCCCCACGAAGCTGTCCGCGTGCGAATCCCCCGCCCGGATCAGCATGCCCCCCGCGTTGAACAGGCCCTGCTCCTCCTTGTCCAGCCAGAACAGGTGGTAGTCCACGGACAGGTTGACGCCCGGGGCCGGCGTGAGGTCCAGGTTGATCTCCGGGGAGCTGATGTTCCGCCGCCCCACGCGGTCCGTGTAGCCGAGGTAGTAGTGGCCGAAGGTGTAGAGCTGGTCGTAGGTGTTCCAGTCTCCGTCGCCGGGGTCGTCGTCGCCGGAGGCGAAGATCCAGGCCGCCCCGATCCGGGGCTTCCAGTCCACGTCCTCGAACGTGTACCCGCCCCGGAGCTCGAACATCCAGGCGCGGATGTCGTCGCCGGCGCGGTCGCCGAGCTGCCAGCCCGCCTCCGCCTCGAAGTCGAAGCCGTCGGCCTTCCCCGCGAAGCGCCCGCCCAGCATCCAGAGCTGCTCGTGTCCCCCCTTCCCCTCCTCGTCCATGATCACGTCGGCGTCCTGGTTCCGGCGGAACAGGATGTAGATGTCCACCTTCCGGCCCTCGCCGGCGTCGATGGTGTTGTAGAGGCCGAGGAAGTCCTGGCTCTCGTCCTGGCCGTCCACGAGGAACTTCTCGGAGATGCGGGTGAGGAAGAGGTGCGTGACGAAGCCCTCCCCCCGGTACATGAGCCGCAACCCGTCCCAGGACCGGCCGATCTCGCTCCAGTCCAGGTTGCTGATGACCTTCTGGCTGCCGTACTTCAGCTCCTGGCGGCCGACCCGGAGGGTCAGGCCGTCGGCAAAGAGCTTCCGGAAATCGACGTAGCCCTCCTTCAGGTCGACGCCCCGGATGTTGCCGAGCACGCCCTGCTCGCTTCCGAAGAAGCGGCTGTCCTGGATCTTCACGAAGGCCCGGAGCTTCTCGGAGATATCGGCGTCGAAGGCGATCCGGGTGCGGAAGCGGACGAACTCGTTCGCGTCCCCGTGGTCGTTGTCGAAGTCGAAGTCGAGCATGTCCTCGCCCTGGGCGCGGATCTGCCCCGTGATCGTGAGCGCCCTCATGTGGGGCGCGCTCACGTTGGCGGCCGCCGCCCGGTCGATCGCCTCCTCGAGGGTGCCCTCCGAGAGCACCTCGATCGCGGCACCGCCCTCCCGGGCCTCGAGCTCCCGGACCCGGTCCTTCAGCGTCCGGACCTCGTTCTTCAGGCTCTCGACCACCTTCTTCCAGTCCCGCCCCTCCTCACCCGCCCACACCGAGCCGAGACCCAGCGTGCAGAGGATGAGGACGCATGCTGCGGTTCTCTTCATGCTAGTCGCCCTCCTCCGTTCGGACTTGCCCGTACTTCTCCTTGTAGTACCCGCGGATGCGCTCCGCCTCCGCGCGGTCCATCCCGTTCCTCCACTCGTGCTCCGGCCGCGACAGGACCTCGTCGATCATGGCCGCGAGCTTCGCGTCCCCTTTCTCCTTCGCCAGCCGGCGGAGCATGGGAATGAACTTCGTGTAGAAGTGCTGGGCCACATCGTAGCCCCCGTGCCAGTGGGTGTAGTCCGGCCCCATCATCGAGGCGCCGTGCCGCATGCGCCGGCCCTCGTGGTGCCAGAGCTCGAACCACACCCAGGAGAGCTCGTGGGCGAACCCCTTCGCGTCGGGGTCCGAGAGGTATCCCTTCTTCTTCACGTAGGTCATCAGCTCGACGCCGGGTTTCGCGAACTTCTCGTTGTAGAGCGTCACGAGGGAATCGAACTGGCGGTAGAAGCCCTCGATGTGACTCTGGGAATGGCAGGCGGCGCAGACGTCCTTCATCACGTTCCGCTTCTCGTCCCAGGGAACGTCCCGCTCCACCTCCTTCCCCGTGTCGTCGATCGTGGCCGTGTGGGACGTGGTCAGGCGGCTCACGGCGGGCCGGAGCGTCCAGCTGATCCTGAGTCCCACGTCGTGGTTCGCAGGCTGCACGCCCTTCGCCGTCTGGTACCGCGACATGTGACAGGTCGCGCACGAGGGAGCGGCGGAGTAGTCGCGCCCCACCACCCATTCCGGGTCGTCGAGGTTCAT
>JAOZQC010000009.1:0-1616 GCA_029932425.1 Planctomycetota bacterium
GCCGACGCCCGGTTGCTGGGCCTGGTGGCCTTCGAGTACGAGGACGCCGGCGATCCGAAGACCGCCGCCGGTCTCTACGAAAAGGCGTGGGGACTCGCCCCGAAGCGGATCGCGATCCTGGCCGGACTCGGCAACGTGGAACGGCGCCTGGGCCGGCTGGATGCCGCCATCCAGCACCTGCGCCAGGCGGAGGCCCTGGACGAGGACGACCCGGAGATCGCGTACCTGGTGGGGCTTTGCTGCTACGACCGGGGCGAGGCCCAGCTCGCGCTCCGGGCGTTCCGGCACGCCCTGGAGAAGGCGAAGGACGACGTGACGATCCTGCTTGCCTCCGGGGAGGCGCGCCTGCTCGAGAAGAAGCCGAAGGAGGCCGAGTCCTTCTTCCGGGAGGCGGTGAAGATCGCGCCGCGCCGCTCGGACGCGTGGCGCCGCCTGGCCTACTGCCTCGAGCTCCAGGCGCGGGAGGACCCGGAGGCCGCGGAGAAGAACGACGAGGCCCTGGAGGCCTACGAGGAGGTGGCGAAGCTGGCCCCCCTCGACGCCGGGTGCCGGGCCCAGATCGGGTGGATCTACATCAAGAAGGGAAAGCTGGACAAGGCCCGCAAGGTCCTCCAGCAGGCCGCGGACCTGGACCCCCGGGAGGCGACCCCCCTCTTCGGCCTGGGCTACGTCCTGGACCTCCGGGGGCGCTGGAGCGAGGCGGTGGACGCCTACGAGAAGGCGGTGAAGGTGGACCCGCGCTTCGCCCACGCCTGGAACAACATGGGCCTGGACATGGACGCCCTGGGCAAGAGCTCGAAGGCCATCCGCTACTTCGAGAAGGCCCTCGAGATCGAGCCGAAGAACGTGATGTTCGCCCTGAACCTCGGCAACGCCTACTACCATGCGAAGAAGTTCAAGGACGCGGCCGCCTTGTTCGGAGACCTCGTGGATCGGGCCCCGAAGGAGGTCCAGGCCTGGACCGGTCTCGCGCGATCCCTGAACGCCCTCCGGAGGTACAAGCAGGCCGCGGAGGCGTACGAGGAAGCGATCCGGCTCGACCCCGAGGACCCCGGTCTCCACCTGGTGGCGGGCTCGATCTACGCGGAGCAGCTCAAGGAGTACGAAAAGGCGATCGAGCACTACGAGAAGTACCTTACCCTGGGGGGGGACGATCCGGTGGTCCAGGAGTGGATCGAGAAGCTGAAGAAGAAGCGGAAATGACGCGGGGACCGGGCGCCGCGCCGGAGGACGGGGCGGACGGCGCCCGGCCCGGGTCGGGGAGGCGGCTGGGCATGCGCGACACGGCGGGAATCCCGGGGATCGTCGGTCTCCTCTTCCTCCTGCTCGGGGCGGGGCTCGCGGGGGCCAAGCCCGCGGCGGACCTGAAGGAGATCCTCCTCGCCGCCGACCGGCCCGCGAAGGAGCGCGCGGCGGCCGGAGTGGAGCTCACGGAGAAGGACCCGGAGACCCTCGCCCGGGCCTACGACGAGCTGATCGCCGCCGGTCGCGAGGACGACGTGGAGGTCCTCGCCACCATCGCGGTGCGGACGAAGGCTCCGCACGTGCGGCTGCTGGGAGTCTGGGCGGCCTCGAAGTGCAAGGGAGGGGCGGGCCCGGCGTTCCTGGACAAGATC
>JAOZQC010000009.1:1626-4550 GCA_029932425.1 Planctomycetota bacterium
TCAACGATCACCCCCGGGAGACGATCCGGGCCTGCGAAGCCCTCGGCTATCTCCGCTGCGCGGAGGCCTTCGAGCGGCTCACGGAGCTCCTCCGGAACCCGAACGACCTGATCGCCCTCGCCGCCGCGGAGGGCCTCGCCCGGCTCGGCACGAGGAAGCAGGCGAAGACGCTGGCCGAGACCTGCCTGAACATCGACAACTCCCTGGTCCGCCTGCACCTGGTGTGGGCGATCCAGGACATGATGGGGAGTACGCGCGCCGCGGCGGGGCTCTTCGCCGCCTTCACGCGGAAGAAGGGCACCGTGGGATACCGGGCGAAGGAGGCCGTGAACATCCTGAAGGACGGTCTGGCCCCGGTGCAGAAGTACAAGGTCCCCCTGGACGCCGTGCGGAAGCACTTCACCCCCCGCAAGGGGGTCCGGCCGCCTCCCGTTCAGGGCAGCGCGGACTACCTGGCGCCGGTGAAGGAGACCCTGGCGGGGATGGCGAAGAAGGCCCCCGCCTACCACCACCTGGTCTGCACCACCGTGAAGAAGATCACCATCAGCGGCGACCAGTGGATCTTCAAGTTCAAGGCGGGGACGGTGAACCTCCGGCTCCTCGATCTCGTGAAGTGGAAGGACCGGAAGACGGGGGAGCTGCGCCGCGAGCTGGTGGAGTACTACCTGGTCCGCTACGCCACGATCATGTTCTACGAGCAGATGGGCGGCCCCTCGGAGAAGCAGAGAGGGTGGGAACAGGGCTTCCGCGAGGACTGGCAGTACGCCATGGACCACACCACGCTCGCGGTGGAAGAGGACCCCCTGGAGTACCTCAAGGCCGCGATCCGCAAGCGCCCCTGGTAGCGGGAAGGAACCCTGCGGAGGCGGGATCGTCCCGTAACCTCCATCGCCTCCCGTACTCTCGCCGCCCCCCCCCGTCCCTCGGCCGGGCCTCGCCCCGCGGGCGGGAGCCCCGGGCGGTCCTCTCGCCCCGCCTCTCCCCGGCGGAGGAGCCCTCCGGGGGTGGCGGCGCCGCCCGGGATATCCGCCGCCCCCGAGCCCGCGTCTCGCCCCGGAACGCACGGTTTCCGGCGGTCCCGCCGTCCACGGCGGTCTGGTTCCCGGTCATCACCCCCCGGGAGATCGATTCCTCTCCGGGCCCGGCCGCTCCGAGGATCCTCCCGCCGAAGGCGACCTGTGCCGGCCCGCAGGCCCCCCGCTCCGGCGGCCGCCCTCCGCAGGAGCGGCCCGGTACCGGCGCGCGCAGGCCGGCTGAGGGAGGCGGGGTCGAGGCGAGGCCCGTGCCGGATGAGGGAGGCGGGGGCGAGGCTCGATCCGGATGCGCTTCGTCCCCCCGGAATCACGATGGCGGGTCTTTGGTCTTGACAAATCATGATATGTCAAGACACCATGCATCGGCATGGCGAACATCAAGGTGAGCTCGAAGGTGGAGGAGGCGGTCTGGCGCGATCTCCGGGCGATGGCGGAGGAGTCCCACCGGACGATCTCCGGGTTGCTCACGGAGGCGATCCGCGAGTACGTGGCGCGCCGCCGGGTGCGTCCCGAGGTGCTCCGGCATCTCGAGGCCTCGGTGGCGGAGAACGAGAAGCTGGGGCGTCTCCTTGGCCGCTGAGGGAAAGGCCGTCCGCCATCTCACGGTGGCGGAGGTGCTCCGCCTGCACGACCTCCTGCTCGATCGCTTCGGAGGAAGGAAGGGCGTTCGGGATGCCGGGAGCCTCGCGGCCGCCCTCTACCGGCCCGGGAGCGGCCACTACGGGGATCCGGCGGAGATGGCCGCGGCCCTTCTCGAGTCGCTCCTCCTCCACCGCCCCTTCCGGGACGGGAACCGGCGGACGGCGTTCTTCGCCACCGACGTCTTCCTCCGGCTGAACGGCTGGCGGTTCCGGGTGATCCCGGAGCTCGCCGCCGCGTTCCTCGGTGGCGCTCTCGCCGCGGGCGCCGCGGACCACGCCCGCCTCGCCCGCGAGGTCCGCCGGGCGATGGTGCGCCGGGAGGAGCCGGGGGGAGCGGCTCTCTGACCGGCCGGCCGCGCCCCGCTGCGGAACGCCCGGGCGGGTCCGGGGCGGCGGGCCTTCTCCTCGACCCGGCGCGGCCGGAAGGGGGGTGCGACGGAAACCGAAGGCGGGGGAAGGCGGGCGGACCGGAACTGTCCGACGAACCCCACATACCGCCGCCCTCGCAATCCGGACATGATTGGGTCTCGACCGTTTTGACCGGAGGCCGGCCATGCCGAAGGATCGTCCCCGGAGCCCGCGCTGCACGGAGAAGGACCGCTACTACCTGGCCCTGTTCGTGGGCGCGGACGCGCGGGGGGTGTCCCTCGCCCAGCTGTCGGTCCAGACCGACATCAAGCTGGGGACGCTGGCGTGGTGGCGGAGCGAGATCGGGCGCCGGGCCGCCCGGCGCCACGGTCGGGTCGTGGGGCGGAAGCATCGGCCGTCCGAAGAGAGCATCGACTTCGTGCCCGTGGCGGTGATGCGGGGGCAGGATGGTTCCCCCGTGATGTCCGGGCGAGGAGCCGGGCAAGTCTCCGTTTGTTCTGTCGCCTGTAACGTCGCCCCGAAGCGCGGGAGGGAGCCCACTCGTCTCACGCCGGAGCGGGCCGCGCCCCGGGCTCTCCGTGCGGGAGAGGATCCGGCGAAGGGAGTGGGGGCTCTGCACCGGTGGCGGCGAGGGGAGGCCGTGGCGCCCTCGAGAGGAACAGGAGATCGTCGCCCGTCACTGACGCGAAGTACCGGGGAGACGGGTGGAGGGGGGGCAGGTTCCTCAGGGCCTTCCCGGGTACCGCCTCCGGCGGAGGGCCGCGGCGCCGAGAGCCAGCATGCCCAGGGCGCGCGCGGCTGCGAAGGCGGTGGGAGTCGGGCCAGCGCTGCCGGTTCCTGCCGGGTCGACCGAGAGGTTCGCCATCCAGACGTGCTGGTC
>JAOZQC010000009.1:4560-17547 GCA_029932425.1 Planctomycetota bacterium
TGAGAGCCGTTGTAGGTGACGAGGGGCGAAACGGTGAACGCTGTGTCCACGTTGTAGGAGTCGAGTCCGTTCACCGCGATCACCCGGTACTGGTGTCCGGCCAGCAGGGTGAGGGTTTCCACGTCGGCGAAACGGTAGTGCCCGATCAGGGAGTCCGCAGTCTCGACGGTGGTGCTCCGCAGCAGAGTCCCGTCCGCTTCACGATACAAGCCCACCTGAATGCCGCCTGTCGTGGAGAATCCGTCCGAGTTGTGGTCGAATGCGCCGAGAGCGGTCAAGGTGAGATCCTGGCCGCCGACCGTGAACACCTCTCCGAAGGCATACGAGCTACTCCGGTTGGCATTCGGCGACTGCAGCTCGAATACCGGCCCTGCGAGCAGACTGCGCGATGCGAAGAGCAAAACGGCCAGCGCCGCGACCAAGCCCGTCTTCCTCATCCTCTCTCCCCGCTCACAGGGACCTTCTGCACCAGGCTTCCGATCCCGTCCGCTGGTCCCGAGGGCCGGCCGGATGGTCGCCGAGCACCCTTGACTACTCCTGTATTGGGGTTCGCGATCGAAGCCTTGTGGAAAAGCGGGTCGGCTCCGGGTTCACCGAACCGGAACGGCTTCCGCCCGGCGGGACGCGCGGGGTCTCGAGCGGGCATAGCGGGCGAGGGGGCCGGTGAAGGTTACAAATCGTTCTGGTTCCTTCGCGGGGGTGGTCGGGGCGACTGGATTTGAACCAGCGACCTCAGCGTCCCGAACGCTGCGCTCTAGCCAAGCTGAGCTACGCCCCGACCGGGAGGCGCCGTGTTCCGGCGGGAAGGGGATGATCGTCTTCGGGGGGGGATCGGGAATCAACCTTTTTCCGCCAGGGTTCGGGGCCGGACGGCGTCCGGGGGGCGTTCCCCTCAAGTGGCCTCTCCGCGGTGGTCGATGTAGAGACGAGGATCCACCCCCGCCGGCCGGGAGGGGCGGGAGGCGGCGAACCCGGTGCGGGAGAGGAGAGCGGATGCGCATCCTGCTCGTGGACGACGATCGGCACATCCTGAAGGCCATGGAGGTCCTGTTGAAGAACAGCGGCTTCGAGACCGAGGCGGTCACCACCGCCGCGGAGGCCCTCCGTGCCGCCGGCGAGCGGGAGTTCGATCTCGTCCTCCTGGACGTGGTGCTGCCCGACATGGAGGGGATCGAGGTCTGCCGGACGCTCAAGGCGAACCGCGACCACTTCCTCCCCATCATCCTGGTCACGGGCCGGGACTCCCCGGAGCAGAAGATCCACGGGCTGGAGGTGGGGGCGGACGACTACATGACGAAGCCGTTCGACAACCGGGAGCTCCTGGCCCGGGTGAAGGCCCTCCTCCGGATCAAGACGCTGCACGACGAGGTGCGGCGCCTGGCCCAGGTGCGGGAGGAGATCGTCTACACCATCGGGCACGACTTCCGGACCCCGCTGGTGGGGATCCGGGGAGCGGTCCAGAACCTCCTGAACGGGCTGGTGGGGGACCTGACCCCGGAGCAGCGGGAGTACCTGGAGCTCGTGGACCAGGCCACCGTCAGGCTCTCCCGGCTCATCGACGAGATGCTGCGCATCTCCCGGAACCGCGGGGACGCGGACCGCCGGAGCGACGAGAAGGTGGACCTGAAGACCGCGGTGGAGACCGCGGCCGCGGGCTTCCGGCCCGAGATGGTGAAGCGGGGGATCCGGCTGGAGATCGACGCCGCGGTGGAGGCGCCGCCGGTCCGGGGGGACCGCGACCGCCTGACCCAGGTGATGGCCAACCTCATCGACAACGCGGTGAAGCACTCCCCGGACGGGGGGACGATCCGCGTGGAGATCCGCCGGGAGGTCCGCCCGCAGGGGATCGACGTCCACGTGGTGGTGAGCGACGAGGGCCCCGGCATCGCCCGGTCCGACTTCGAGCGGATCTTCTTCCGCTTCGAACAGGTCGGCGATCCCGAGGTGACGAACCGTTCGGGGACGGGGCTCGGCCTCGCGATCTGCAAGGACGTGGTGGAGGAGCACGGGGGCCGGATCTGGGTGGAGAGTGAACCGGGCCGGGGGGCGCGCTTCCACGTGAAGCTCAAGGCCACCCGAGCCGCGAGAGGTGCCGTATGAACACGACCGGAGAGAGACAGCGCCACATCCTGCTCGTCGACGACGACCCGCTGGTGATCAAGGTCTACGCGGAACGGATGCGGTTCGAGGGGTGGACGGTGGCCGTGGCCCGGGACGGGTGGGAGGCCTGCCAGGAGGCGAAGCGGCGGCGCTTCGACCTCATCCTGCTCGACATCCGGATGCCCTTCCAGGACGGCGTCCAGGTGCTGTCCGAGATCCGCCAGGGGGACCGGAACGCCGACACGCCGGTCTACATCCTCACCGGGCTCAAGGAGAGCGAGGAGGTGGAGGACGCCCTCCGGCAGGGTGCCGACGGGGTCCTCTACAAGGCCTCGACCCGGCCGGACGAGCTCGTGAAGCAGGCGAAGGCGATCTTCCGGAAGGGGCGGAGGCCGGTGGCCATGCCGGTTCCCGCCCTGGCCGGAGAGGAGCCCTCCACCGGACCCGTGGACCTCACCGCGGATTCCGGTCCCGTGGCGGACCTCTCCCCCTCTCCCCCGGAGGGGTTCGCTCCCGGGCCGGAAGCGGCGGAAGGCACGGAGACCTCCGCCGCGGAGCCCGTCACGGGACCTCTCTCTCCGGAGCCGGAATCGGTTCCCCCGAGCCTGAACCGGGACTTCTACGTCCACGTGAACCCGTTCCTGGGGGACGGGGCCGAGCTCTCCCGGGCGCTGGGGCTCGAGGATCCCTACCAGTGCCCGCTGTGCGGAGGCCAGATCGTCCTCTGCCTCGCTCCCGACATCCTGAGCGAGGCGCGGGAGCTGCGCGCCACCTTCCTCTGCAAGCAGTGCAAGGAGCAGGTGTAGCCCGCGTTCTCTCGTCGGGCGGGCGGACGCGGGCGCCCGGTGGCCGGTCCCGCGGGGCGCCCTCCACCCGGGGCCTGCGCGACCGGAGACCTTCGCCGCGGGAGATCGCCGGGAGGCGCCGGGCGCGACGGGGAGTCGACCTCGCCTCCCCCGGTGACGCGGAGCCGCCCCGCCGGAGGCGCCGGGACCCGCCGGGCGCCGTACCACGGACCTTCCGAACCATCGCGCGGCCCGGGGGTCTTGCGAGACCCCGCGCCGGCGGCGCCCGCCGCCGGGCGGCGAGGAGGGGGCCGGCCGGGGAACGCGGCCGGCGGGGGAGGATCCGCCTCCCCCGGCGAAAGAAGACAGCGCGGGCGTGCCCGTCGCGGTTCGGCTGCGGGCCTGCCCGCCCCGTGGAGAGGAAGACCATGAAGATCTTCGCCCTGATGTCGGTTCTGGCGCTCCTCGCCGCGGCGCCCGGGTGCGGCAGCCCGGCGGGAGAGGAACCGGGAGGAGGCACCATGTTCGCGATCGAGAGCCCCGCGTTCGGCCGGAACGAGCCGATCCCCGAGAAGTACACGGGCGACGGAGAGGACGTCTCCCCGCCCCTCGTCTTCCGGAACCTCCCCGAGGGCACGAAGGAGCTGGCGCTCATCTGCGACGATCCGGACGCCCCCACGCCGAAGCCGTGGGTGCACTGGGTGATCTACCGGATCCCCGCCGGCACGACGAGCCTGCCGGAGGGTTACCGGGCCGCGGGCGGGGTCCTCGAGGGCCGCAACTCCTGGCGATCGGGGAAGACGATCGGCTACCGCGGCCCGCAGCCCCCCGGCGGAACGCACCGCTACTTCTTCCGGCTGTACGCCCTGGACACCCCTCTCGATCTCGGCCCCGGCGCCACGAAGGAAGACCTCCTGGCGGCGATGCAGGGCCACATCCTGGCCGAGGCCGAGCTCGTGGGCCTCTACTCGAAGAAGTAGCCTCCGGGAAGGAACCATACGGAGGCGGAGGCGATTTGTGACCTTCGTCCACGCTCTTCTCCGTCCCCCCGGATCCCGCTTCTCCCCCGAATTGACCCAGGCCAAGGCGGGGACCGCGCGCGGGGTCCATCCTCCCTCCGGTCTCTCTCCAGGAGGATGACATGGAGGCAGTACGGATCCTCTCGCGGGAGCACGCCGTGATCCGGGCGTTCCTCGACGCCCCGGCGACGGCGGCCCGGAAGGTCGACCGGGGGGCGGGACCGCCGGCGGAGTTCTTCGAGAAGGCGCTCTGGTTCTGCCGGAACTGCGCGGACAAGGCGCATCAAGACAAGGAAGAGCATGCGATGTTCGCCCCCTCGCGGAGAAGCACGAGGGGAAGATCGACGCCCAGATCGACCGGCACCGCCAGCAGCAGGAGCACTGCCGGGACGTGGTCCAGGCGATCGCGGAATCCCTCCCCGGCTACGCCGCGGGCCGGGAGGAGGCGGCGAGATCGCTCCGGGAGAACCTCGACCTCTACGTGATGACCCCGGGCAAGCCCATCGTCTCCGGGGAGGAGGTGTTCTTCCCCAGCGTCTTTCCCAGCCGGGGGCGCAGATCCCCCCCGCCGGCTGCGTTCCACGGCCGACTCCCTCCCCGCCGCCGGGCGGCGGGCGCCTGCGGCGCCGGCTCCCGCCGAATCCGCGAGCCGCGCGAAGATTCGGTACGTCAGGAGTCCATGGTGGAGGTGCTCCTCATCGAGGAGGAAGGCGAGTCCCTCCTCGAGGTCTTCCGGAAGTACGGGGAGCCGGCCGGCGTGGATCCCCTGGCGGAGGGCCAGCAGCTCCTCGGCGAGATGAAAGCCATGCTCTGACCCGGGGCCGGAGTCCGCCCGGTTCGAACCTCCCCTCCCCCGGCGGCCGCGCCTGTTCCGCCGGCGGGCCTGCGGGGAGGGTAGCGGGCCGCCCCGACGCGGTCGCACCGGAGGATCGCGACCCGGGGTCACCCGGGAACGGTAAAGGTGGTGCCGGCCGCGCACTCCCGGTACCGATCCGGGAATCGGCGGCGGAACCACTCCCGGCCCCTCGCCCCGGTGCAGTGGCCGGGGAGGATCCGCCCCACGGCGTGCCGCTGGAAACCCCGCATGGTCTCCTCGAGGCGCCGGTCGTCCGCCCGGAGGAGATGCATCCCGCCCCCCACCACCGCCGCCTCCCGGGCGCCAATGAGCTCCTCCACCCGGTCGAGGGTGTTCACCACGCCGGCGTGGCCGCAGCCGAGGAGCACCACGGGCCCTTCCCGGGTCAGGAGGACGAGCGCCTGGTCGTCCGCCAGGGGGTCCGGCCTCCCGCAGGCCGGATCGAGGAAGAACGGTCCCCCGGGGTCCTCGAAGTCGGTCCGGCGCGGGATCTCCCCGGTCACCAGCACCCCGGGAAACACCTCCGTGGGCCCGGCGGTCCACACCGTGCCCCCGGCATGGCCCTCGATCGCCGCCCGGCACTCCCGGCTCATGCCGATCGGCTCCGCCCGGCCTCCGGAGCGAAGGGCGTACTTCTCCTCCAGCGCCGCGGGGTGGAGGAAGAGGCGCGCCGCGGGCGCGGCGCGGAGCACCTGCGCGAGCCCCCCCGCGTGATCGTAGTGGCCGTGGCTCAGCACCACGGCCTCGACCTCGGCGGGAGAGACGCCGAGGGCCCGGGCGTTCCCCGCGAGGACGCGGCCCTGCCCCGTGTCGAAGAGGAGCCGGCGGCCGTCCGCCGTCACGTGGAACGCGATTCCGTGCTCGGCGGCCAGGTCCGGCCGGCCCGCCACGTCGTCGACGAGGACGGTGATGGTGAGATCGTGGATCATGGGGAAGTCCCGCGGTCTCGGGGAACACGGCCTCCTTCCCGGACCGGGGCGCGAGCGCCCGTACTCCGGGAGGCGAGTGCCCGCCTGCGCCGGGACACCGGCCGAAACAACGAAGAACCCGTGCCTGGCAGCGGTGTTTCACGTCGTCCGCGGGGACGGTGACGGTGAGCCCGCGGATCGCGGGGAGTCCCTCCTCCCCGGGGTCCGCCGGCTCCGGACCTCGGCTCGAAGAATGAAAAATCCATGCCTGTCAGCGATGTTTCAAAACGGGATCTCCGGGGCCGCGCGGAAGCGGGCCTCGCGGTAGAGTGGGAGGTACTTCCGCGCCAGCACGCGATCCCAGGTGAAGTGTTCGTGGATGAGCCGCACCGCGGTGCGCCGGATCTCCTCCAGGGTCGTCCGGGCCGGCTCCCGGTGGAGGGCGAGGGCCCGGCGGATCGCCTCCGCGAGCTCGAGGTCGCCGCCCAGGTAGCCGAGCCCGTTCACGCCGTCCACCGTCTTCACCAGGCCGCCCACCCGGTGCACGATGGGGACGTTGCCCATGAGCTGGGCCAGGAAGTCGGTGAGCCCGCACGGCTCGTACACGGAGGGCACGAGGCAGAAGTCTCCGGCCGCGAAGACCCGGGGAGCCAGGCCGGGGGCGTACCCCTCCGCGAGCGCGGCCCGGCCGGGGAAGGCCTCGGCGAGGCCCGCCAGGTCCTCCACCACCGCGGGGTCCCCCTCGCCCAGCGCCAGGAACCGGGCCTCCCCGTCCTCCGCGAGGATGCGCCGGAGGGCCCGGACCATGACGTCACAGCCTTTCTGGGCCGCGAACCGGCCCACGTAGGTGAAGAGGGGGGCGTCGTCGTGGGGCTCGAGGCCGCCGTGCCAGCGGACGCCGGGAACGGGTTCCCCCCGGCGCGCCGCTTCCTCGAGCTCCCGCTTGCAGACCGCCTTCCCCGCGAGATCGCCGGCGGCGACGGAGAAACCCGCAGGCAGACCCAGCCGCTCCGGCCGCGAGGGATCCAGGCGCCGGGGGTCCACCCCGTTGGTGATGCCGGACACCTCCACCCCCTGGCCCGCCAGCGTGTGGACGAGCCAGCCGGTGGTGCGGTCCAGGCCCGTGCGGCGGAGCTCCCGGGCGTAGTTCTCGCTCACGGTGTTCACGGCGCTCGCGAAGAGGCCTCCCGCGAGGAGAGGATCGAAGGACCCGAGGAGAAGGCAGCGGTCCACCACGTCGCGGGGGAGGCCCGTGCTCGCCGCGGCGAGGTCGAGGTCGCCGGTCTCCTGGTGGTAGCCGAGCCCCGCGTTGTGGATCGTGAGCACGGTGGCCAGGTGGCGGAGAGCGGGGGCGCATCCCTCGCCGGAGAGCTGGGCCAGGACGGGGAGAAGGGCGGCGTGCCCGTCGTGGAGGTGGACGACGTCCGGGCGGAGATCGAGAAGGGGGAGCGCCCGCAGCACGGCCTTCACGAGCAGGAGGTTCAGGAGGAAGGCGTCGCCGTGCCCCCGGCCCGCCAGCTCCGGGCGGCCCGCCTCCGCGGCGTCCTCCACGGTGTACTGGTAGATGCCGCGCCTCTCGACGCTCCCTCCCCCTTCCTCCAGGTACCGGAAGCGGCGGGCGTCCACGAGGTGGATCGTCAGGCCGTCCCGGAGCTCGAGGCGCCCGAACGAGACCGTTTCCGTGCACGCCCGGCCCGGGAGGTTCAGGGGAATCTCGATCCCTCCCTCCCCGGCGATCCCCGCCCCGGCTTCCGCCTCCGCCCGGGCGAGGTCGATCGTCGCGTAGCGAGGCAGGAAGAGGTGCGTGCGGATCCCCGCCGCGGCGCTCGCCATGCAGAGCCCCTCGGTGACGTCCTTCACCCCCCCCGCCCCCGCGAGGCTCCCGAACTCCCTCGCCACGTGCACGACGGTCCGGATCTCCCCGGCCGCCGGCGGAGGATCCCTGCTCATGGACCCCGCCCTTCCGGTCCCCCCGGGGCCTACATGCCGCCGCTCATCCCTCTCAGCATGCTCCCGTCGAGGTACCAGCTCCCTCCGACCTTCTTCAGGTTCATGGAATCTTCCTTGCCGCCGGCCTTGAACTTGATCGTGGCCTTGTCGCCGTCGATCTTCGTGTCGAGGATCGTGGCCTCGGCGAACTCCTGGACCTTCTTCCCCTGGGGCATGTCGGAGAACTTCTCGAGCATCGCCACGAAGAGCTCCTTCATGGACATCTCGGGGATCTTCTCCGCATCCAGGCCGAACATGCCGGCCATCATCTTGAGCCCCATCTTCCCCTCGGGGGAGTCCAGCTTCTTCTTCTGCTCCTGCCAGTTCTTCTCGGCTTCCTCCCGGGCCGAGGGCTCGACCAGGTCGTAGAGCCCTCCCCAGTCCTTCGCCCCCGCCACCTTCTTCATGGACTCGAAGGTGGCCTGGGGCGTGGTGCCCGCCGAACCCCCGCTGCACGCCGCGAAGAGAAGCAGGCCCGCCAGCACCGCCACGCCGATACGCATTCGTCACTCCTTCCTGACAAGTGAGAGAAACGGGTCAAGAGCGTAGCATACCGCGGTCGCCGGGAGTCCGAAGACACGAGGAGAGCGCGACGGAGTTCTTCCACATGACCCCGGGGGAGTTCCGGAGGCGGGGTCGCGAGGTGATCGACTGGATCGCGGACAACATGGAGTGGGTGGAGGAGCTTCCCGTCCTCTCCCGCGTCGAACCCGGGGAGGTCCGACGCCGTCTTCCGCCCTCGCCTCCCGGGCGGGGCGAACCCTTCGAGGCCGTGCTTCGCGACCTCGACGAGATCATCCTGCCCGGCATCACCCACTGGCAGTCCCCGAACTTCTTCGCCTACTTCCCCACCAACGCCTCGGGCCCCGCGATCCTCGGCGACCTCGTCTCCTCCGGTCTCGGCGTGCAGGGGATGCTCTGGCCCACGAGCCCCGCCTGCACGGAACTCGAGACCCATGTGCTCGACTGGATGGTGGAGATACTGGGGCTCCCGGACCGGTTTCGATCCTCCGGGCGGGGCGGCGGCGTCATCCAGGACACCGCCTCGAGCGCCGCCCTCTGCGCCCTCCTGGCGGCCCGGGAAAGGGCGCGGGGAAGGAGCGGCACGCTCACGGCCTACGCCTCCGAGGAGGCCCATTCCTCCATCGAGAAGGCGGTCGGGATCGCGGGGGTGGGGACCGCGAACCTGCGGCGCGTGGGCGTGGACGAGACCCGGGCCCTCGACCCCGCGGACCTGGAGCGGAGGATCGAGGCGGAGGAGGCGGAGGGCCGGGCGCCCTTCTTCGTCACCGCCACCGTGGGCACCACCTCCTCCAACGCCATGGATCCCCTGCGCGCCGTGGGGGAGATCTGCCGCCGCCACGACGCCTGGTTCCACGTGGACGCGGCCATGAGCGGAACGGCCGCCCTCTGTCCCGAGTTCCGGCACCACCAGGACGGCCTGGAGCTGGCGGACAGCTACTGCGTGAATCCCCACAAGTGGATGTTCACCAACTTCGACTGCGACTGCTTCTTCGTCGCGGACCGTGCCCCTCTCCTCCGCGCCCTGAGCATCCTCCCGGAGTACCTGCGGAACCGGGCCACGGAGTCGGGGGCGGTGATCGATTACCACGACTGGCAGGTGCCGCTCGGCCGCCGCTTCCGGGCGCTCAAGCTCTGGTTCGTGATCCGCCACTACGGAGTGGAGGGCCTCCGGTACCACGTCCGGCGCCACGTGGAGCTCGCGCGGGGGTTCGCGGCCCGGGTGGAGGCCCATCCCGACTTCGAGCTCGCGGCCCCCGTCCCCCTGAACCTCGTCTGCTTCCGGCACCGGGACGGCGACGAGAAGAACCGCGCGATCCCCGACCGGGTGAACGCCTCCGGGAAGGCCTTCCTCACCCACACGAAGCTCGACGGCCGCTTCACCCTCCGCATGTCCATCGGGCAGACCTGGACGGAGGAGCGCCACGTGGAGGGGGCCTGGCGGGCCATCCTCGAGGCCTGAGCCGAAAGGCCCCGGGTCGGCCTCCCGGCGGGGGAGGCGGGGATCCGCCCCCGGGCCCGGGTGGCGGCTCCCCCGCGCGGGCCCCGCACTCCGCGTTTCCCGCCGGGCGGGGGGGGGCGGCGACGAGTGGGCCCACCGCGGGATCCGGCGGGACCCTGCGTCCGGAGGGGATGCGGGCTACTTCTTGAGGATGCGCTCCAGGATCTCGTTGATCGACGCGACCTGGGAGCCCGTGGGGTTCCTGGCCATCGCCGCCTTCAGGTCGGCCCGGGCCTCCTCGTAGCGCTCGAGCCCCTCGAAGGCCAGGGCCCGGTTGATGTAGAGCGTGGCCCGTTCCGGGGCTTTCTCGATCCCGAGCGTGAGGATCCGCAGCGCCTCCTCGTCCCGGTGCCGGATGTGGTGCACGAGCCCCGCGATGTTGTAGGACTGCCAGCGGCCCGGGAGCATCCGGATCGCCTCCTCGGCAGCGAGGAGCGCCTCGTCGTAGCGCTCCAGGTAGTAGAGGGCCAGCCCCCGCCCCTCCACGGCCAGGCTCTCCTTGGGGTCGAGGAGGAGCACGGACTCGAAATCGGCGAGGGCCGCCTCGTAGTGCTCCGCTTCCCCGGTCTTCTTCCCGAGCTCCAGGTAGGCGAGCCCGCGGTCGTAGTAGGCGTCCGCGTTGAGGGGTCCCACGGTGAGGGCCTTGGTGAACAGCTCCACCGCCTTCTCGTACTCCCCCTCGCCGTAGGCTCCGAGCCCCTCCGTGACCAGCCCCGTGCTCTCCGGGTTGTCCCGGTACTGCCTCTCGAGGCTTCGGACCTGGCGGCGGGCGTCCGTGCGCCGGCGCCCGGAGGCGGCTCCCGCCAGGTAGTCCAGGAGCTTCCGGTACCCCTCCCTGACCCGCCCCAGGGAGAGCAGGGCCTTCCCCTCGTAGTAGAGGGCTTCCACCCGGTCCGGCGAGAGCTCGCGGACCCGCCGGTACAGCCGGACCGCGTCCTCCCAGTGCTTCCTCCGGAAGGCGGCCCGGGCCTGCTCCTCCAGCTCCTTGATCTTCCGGCCGAGCACCCGGTCCCGCAGCTCCTCCACGCGGGCGCGGGCCGCGGGGAGATGGGGATCGCCGGCGGCCGCGGCCCGGACGTAGCGCGTGAAGGCCCGCAACGCCTCCTCCGGGCGCTTGAGGGCGTACTCCGCCTCCCCCAGGTAGTAGTCCAGGACGGGATCCCGGCAGCCGAGCTCCCGGGCCCGGTCCAGCGCCTCCCGGGCATCCCCGGGCCGGCCCATCTGCACGAACACCTGCCCCAGGGCGAGCCAGGGGCGGTCGTAGAACGGGGTCCGGGAGACCGTCTTCTCCAGGATCTTGCGGGCCTGGGCCGGGCGTTCGTCGGCGACGAGGGCCAGGGCCCGCTTCAGGTCCACGTCCGCGCGCGTGCGGAGGTACTCCTCGAAGAGATTCCTCCGGGCCTGGAGCGGAGCGGGATCGGCCCCGAGGACCTTGGCGGCCTCGATCTCCGCGTCGGCCTCGGGGAAGAAGCCGTTCAGGATGAGGTACAGCGCCGCGCCGCGATGGTCCTCCGCCGACTCGTGATCCAGGACCAGGAAGGCGATCCGCACCCGGTCCAGGGGCGCCAGGGAGGAGAACGGGACCGTCTCCCGGCCCGCGCCCCGCTGGAGCACGATGCCCGCCTCGGTCGCCCCCAGGACCTTGCCGGCCGCCACGCCCCGGGAGCGCCGGAGGTAGTTGAACCGCTCCACCTTCCCGGCGAGGGACCGGGCGCCGTCCGGCAGGGACTCCGCGAAGCGCCGGGCCCTCCGGAGGTCCTTCACCGCCTCGTCCAGGTCGTGCTGGTAGTAGACGAGCTCCTTCCTCCCCGCGGCCTGGATGAGATCGGTCTCCGCCTCGTGGTATCCACCCTCCGAGGCCTTGACGAAGGCCTTCCCCACCTCGTTCAGGAAGATGGCGCGGCCCGCGGCCCGCCCCTCCCGCTCCGCCTTCTCCGCGGCCCGGATCTCGGCCACCTTCCGCCGCACCCGCTCCTCGATGTCCGGCATCCCGAAGGCGGCCAGGGCCTCGAGGGCGGAGAACGCTTCCTGGTACCGGCCCTGGTTCATCCTGGCGTCCGCCTCGTCGAGGACGCGGTCCGCCTTTTCCCGGGCCTCCTTCTCCACGCGCTCCCGGTCCCGGCGGAGCTTCTCGGGGAACTCCGTGTCGTCGTACTCCGAGGGGTAGCTCGCGAACTCCTTCAGAGCGTCGCCGTACCGGCCGAGACGGGCGAAGGAGGCGACCCGATCGAGGAGTGCGTCGTACGCCTTCTTCGCCCGGAGGCGGTGCCGCTCGCGCGCCCGCTCCCGCCGCGCCTCGATGGCGCGGATGTGGTCCTTCGCGGAGATCGCCCAGCGGGTGTCCGGGTACTTCCGCACCACCAACCGGTACCGGTCGAGGAGGGACTCGAAGGCGGCGTCCGGGTTCCGTTCCTCGAAGTCCCGGGCCTCCACGAAGAGCTCCTCCGCCCTCTCCTCGGGACCGGGGCCCGCGGGGAGGGCGGTGGTGCCGGCGGCGGTATCTCCGGGGGGGGGGCGCAAGGGCGCCCGGTTCCCCGTGAACGGCCGGAGGATCAGCACCGCCCCCCCCACCGCGGCCAGCACGGAGGCCAGGACCACCAGCGGCACGAAGGATCTCTTCCGGGCCCCGAACCGCCGGGAGCGGGGCACGGCCGCGCCGCCGAGCTCCACGGGGGCGTGGGAAGCGGGGCGCTTCGGGCCGAGCTGGATCGTGTGGCGCGGCGGCCGGCCGTCGAGAACGGCCTTCAGGTCCTCCTCGAGGGCGTCCAGGGAGGGGTAGCGGTCCTCCGGCTTCTTCGCGAGCATCTTCAGGATGACCGCCGCCGCGGAGGAGGAGAGGGAAGGGTTCAGCTCCCGGGGATCCCGGACCGGCTCCCGCAGGTGCTTGCGCACGAGGATGTCCGCCGACTCCCCGGTGAAGGGGGGCCGGCCGGTGACCATGTGATAGAGCGTGGCGCCCAGGGAGTAGACGTCGGCCCGGAAATCCGTCTCGTCCTTCCCCCGGATCTGCTCCGGGGACATGTAGGTGGGGGTCCCGATGGTGGTTCCGTCCCGGGAGGCCTGGGCGGTCTCCACGAGGGAGGGCTTCGCCAGGCCGAGGTCGCAGAGCTTCGCGGTGCCGTCCGGCGTGACCAGGATGTTCTCCGGCTTGATGTCCCGGTGGACGAGGTCGTACCGGGCGGCGTGCTGGAGTGCGTGGGTGGTCTGGAGGGCGAGGTCGAAGGCGCGCTTCTCCTCGAGCGTCCCCTCCCGGGCGAGGATCTCGAAGAGGGACTCGCCCTCCACGTACTCCATGACGAAGTAGTGA